>CBFDEA010000001.1:0-22813 GCA_965603695.1 uncultured Rhodospirillaceae bacterium
CGTATTCACGCCGGACAATAACAGATCGGTAAAAACATAAGGCAATTCGAACAGGCGTTCGAACAGCGCCGGAAGGGCGTCCGTCGACGGCGGAATCCAGTCGGTATCCGGCGGATCGGCAAACGTGCCAGCGAACGCGGCGAAAATGTCTTCGGAAAAGTCGATCGCGATCTGGCCTTTCAGAAGGTTCCCGCGATTAATTTTCGTGATTCGAATCGGTAAGCGAACCAGGCCCAGGCGATTCCAGGACCATTCCCGGACGTCGCCCGGCTTCAAGTCGTATTCGGTCCGGTTGACGATCAGCCGCCCGGACCCGATCGGATACGACAACAGGCGCAGTTCGCGCCATGCCAGGGAATTCGCCAGGGACGCGTTATTCACGCCGGGGAAATTCTGGTTCGACAGGCTGACGCTTCCGACGATGTCAATATTCGCCGAATCCTGGGCGACCGCGTAAGACGTTTTAAACGCTTTCCTGGCGTCGGCAAATTGAACGCTGACGATGTTCGACGTCGAATTCCAGGACGGGCGGCTGAACTTTTGAACCTCGATAATATTCGATTCGTCCAACAGCGGAAGGGTTCCAGGCGTGTAGTCGTCGCGGATCAGGGTGAACCCGAAAATCCCGGTCAGCGGTTCCTGGACCAATACGCCGTCGACCTGTTCTTCGATCTGTCGGATAAAGTCGGATAATTGTTGGACCCGATCCCAAACGAACGCGAAGCCGTTTCCTTCGGTCGCCAGGGTCGCGGCGGCTGCGCGGAAGCCGACGGCGTCGATCGCGATCGGCGCGATATTCAACCCCCATTCGGCGTTCGTCAGGACTTCATAAACGACATTCATCGGGTTCGCGCTATTGCCGTTGATCAGTTCGTCGCCTGGCTGCGTCCCGGCCAGGTTCAGGCCGTCGGGGATTCGTTGATATTCGAATTCGAAGTTCCGAAGGTTCGGACTATTGCCGATCCAGCCGCCTTTCATAATGATATAGGAAAGGCCCCGATACGCGGGCAGCGGCGACTGGAATCCGGCCAGGTACGCGTCGACGCTTTGCGTTTGTGATCCGCTGTAAACCTCGCAATTGATCCGAAGCCCGCCCTGTCCTGGCGCGTCCTTTTCGCCGAAAAATTCCGCAACGTCGATCAGAAACGGGGTTCCAGTTCCCGACGGCTGGACGGCGGCTTCGGCGTTCGGCCCGGACGGCCCCCAAACGTAGGAATCATCGTTTCGGATATTGATCAATTGATCCAGCGGCCCGTCGACCGGCCCCCGACATAGCGCCAATTGAATTCCCAGGTAATATTCGAAGCCGACGGTCACGTCCTTCGAATTGAACATTCCGGTCGATACTTCTTCTTCGATTTTTTCCGTCCGAAGGTCGCCATACCAAATGACGTTCGGGCCTTTCAGATTGACCCGCCCGAATATGATCGGGATCGGACGGCCTTCGGTTGCTGTCGGGACCTGGAAGTCGCCCAGGGTTGACGGCTTCGCGTTTTCGATATTCGGCTTCGGCCTTAATAATTCAGTGATCAGGAAGGTCGCGACATAGACCAGCAGCATCGTAAAAAACGGCATTACGAGCCCCCGCGAATTGTTGACCCGAATGGATTTTTGACGGGGACGTAAGGCGTCCCGCCGAAGTTCAGGACGTTCGCGAATTTCGTGTTACAAGTCCCGATATCATGCGCGCAGCCCGCGAAGACGTCGACATTTGACGCCAGGACCGTTTCGGCAAAATTGGACAACAGCGTCACAGTGTCGCCGACTTGCGCGACGATCAAACGCTGGTCGTCGCTCCCGCCTGCAGGGAAGGCGACCCAACCGCCGACGGCCCAGTCCGCGCCCTGGCCAGATAGGCCGTTAATCGTCAGCGACCGAACGGTCTGATCGATGCCCGTCGCCAGGCCGACATAAGTGAACGACCCCCGCGCGATTTTGCATTCCGCATCATAAAGCACGTTGTTGCATAGGCTTTGATAAGTGTATCGGGGGGCCGACCGTTTGAAGGCGCTGGTAAACGGCGTTAATGTCAACGTTGCTTCCAGGTCGCCGTCGAATGACGCTTGGGCGATGACCCCTTCGAAGACGACTAGAACTTGTTCGGCCGGGTCCGTGAAATGCGCCCGGTATATTATGACTTCGATCACTTTCCCCGGAACGTTCTGGATATATTGCGACGCGATCGGGTTGTCGATCGGCATTCGGATTTTTAAATCGTTGATCCCGGATTCGATCGCCCGTTCGATATCTTCGCGCGCGATTTGGGTCGTCAACCAGGTCGATCCATTAAAGACAACGTCCCGATTGAAATTTGTAAAACGGGTAACGACCGCGCCCTGGGTGAACTGATAAAGTTCGATTAAGTTCCCGTCTTCCAGACTGGTTTCGAACGCGTCAAACGTCATGCGGGGACCCCTATCACATTAAACTGGATTCGCGATTCGCCTGGTCGCCCGTGGATCAGTTCGACCGAATCGCGATCGATTCGACAGAGTGTAACAAATTCGATCCTGTCCAGATTGGCCAGCGTTACGTCGCCGACCCTGGCGGGCGAAAACGATATGCGTTCGACGGTCGGGCTTTGGACTTGCGACGCCGTGATCTGGTGAACCGACACGGTCCCGGACTTCGGCACGATACGAAGGTCCGATCGCGGGGTCACTTGCTGAACGAAATCGGTAAACCCGAAGTTTTCAACGTCGATAAATGTCGACGTGTCCAGGACGTCGCCGATCGGCTTGAAGTCGGTCCGCCCGGTCGGGACGTAAAAGGATAACTGCGACCCGCGTAAATAGTGCGCTAGCTGTCGCCATTCCCAAACTTCGGCGAAGGTCTTCGCCTCGAATCCGAACTGATAAATCGGCTTGCCTTTCGACCAGGGCGAAAACTGAATCGGCGGTCCGGTCTGAACGTCCAGGCGTTCGACCTTGCGGCGGTTGCCTTCCCCGATCGTTGCCCCGGACATAAAGTTGAACCCGTCTAAAATCGGTTTTGCTATCGACTGCCCGACGCCCTGATAAGTGTTAAACGGTCCCAGGCTGGCCAGGTCGATATTATCCAGGACTTCGAATTCCATCTGGAAGTCGGACGGCCCGATCGCGAACCTGGTATTCGCTAGCGTCGGTTTAGTGTAGGCGGTTCGGACCGGCGTGACGACGGCCCGGTTCGCCGTGAACGGTTTGGTAAACGCTGTTTTCGTGACGATATTGGTCGCGGTAAAACTGTCGATTTCCAGGACTTCGAAAATCTGGTTCGATTCGTGGATCATCACCAGGCCGTCGACCCGATAGTCCGCGTCAGCCGTGTCGACGTCGAAATCGAACGCGCCGACCAGGATGTCGGAATCCAGGGGCCGCTGTTCGAACCAGATCGGTATCCCGAAGACGCGGGCCTGCCAATCGAATAAAACGCTGTTGATCTGGTCGCGGGTGATATCGGCGTCGGTCCTGACCGTGAATTTCATAATCTGGCGCGGGGCTTCGCGGACCTTCATACGCTGTTCGCTTCCGTCGCTATTCCGCAATATATCGGTTTTGAACTGCAGCGATTCGCCGACCGGGGCCTGGGGGATATATTGGAAAATCGTGATCCGGTTCCCCGTCACGAATACCGGAACCGTATCGCTGACCGGCGGCCCGAACGTGAAGTCCAGGGACCCGGATATCGATGGCGGTCCGGCGGTCCCGATTGATACGTCGGCGATGAACCCTTCGGTCGCCAGTAGCACGAACGGAAGCCCTGGAAGGTTGGTCACTGAAACGCCCGCGCCGACATTGTTGACGAAGGTCGTCCAGTCGACATCCGTCCGGGGGCGTCGGTAGGCGTTATAAATCTCGATGTTTCGGACCTGGGTCGACAGCACGTTCCCCAGGGCCAGGATTCGCGGGACGACGACGATCTGTTCGAACCATTCGATCCCCAGGCCGACGCCGAAGCCGCCCCGGACTTCGCTGTCCAGGACGCCGGTTCGATCGGTTTTTATTGCCGGAACCGCGTTCCGGTTAACCTCGCGGACTAACGTCAGCCCGGCCCCGCCTTGCCCCCAGGTCGTGTTCGCGGTCGCGGTCGGGGAACGCTCAAAAAATGAAAGGCGACGACCATCGCGCGACCCGTCCGATATACCATATTCGCCAACCGGGACGCGGGCCAGCGGGACGGGATTGTTCGGCGGGTCGAAATACCCGGTCGGTCCTATGCTCGGCATGTAAGCGCGAACGGTCCGGGGGCTGCCGACCTGGTCGTCGAAGGTCATAAACCCCGGCGTCGGAATCTTGGTCGGGAAATTGGCCATTTTTTAAGCGTCTTCGCGTCGGTATGCGGTTCCGGCGTTCCAACTTTCTTCCGTGTCGTCTAGGTCGCGCTTTTTGACGACCCAGGGAAAACAATACCACTGTTCCCCCGCGACGGTCAGGATTTCGCCGGGCGCAATGTTTTGCATGTTGACCATGCGGCGATCTGGCGTCGTCCCTAGAAAAATGACCGTGTCGGGCGTGCCCGTGCTAGTGATATAAAAAACGGGTTCCGGCATTAAAGGCTTGAACGCGGACAGTTGCGAAATCGGATAAAACGAAAAAGCGTTTGCGACCGGACCCTGGCGCGAACCGCCCATTCCGTTCACTTTATTATTTCCAGCCCGATCAAGCGACGACGGATTCGCGTGCATTCCGGCGCAGATCATCCAGGTCGCGCCCAGGTCGATCGCTTGTTGCAGCCCCTGGATTTTCATGCAGGCGGCTTGCGCGGATTGATTTGATAACGCAGCGTCCAGCCCGTAACAATGGCTAGCACTATAAGGGATATCGATAACCGTGACCCCCTGATTCCAGTTGTGACCGTAGCCATATTCGCCGCCCGCCCAATCGCCGATCTTTTCGATTTCCCCGAATCCGAAATGCCGAAAGCGATTCGTATCAACTTCGACGACTACATGGATATAGGCCGGGTTCGAATCGTTTTCGAAAAACCAGTACGCGACGTGCGGGCCGCCGAATTGATTCACACAACGCCGCGTATTTATCGACGTTGGCGACCCGTTGGGGTTGTTATACATTTGACCATCGTCGCCGGTCGACAGCCAGGGTTCGACAGTGTCGTCGTTCGACGTATTCATACCGACGCCCATGACCCCGTTTTCGGTTGCTTCTTTCCAGTAAAAGGCCGCGAAAACGGCATTTTTCGAGAGTTGCAAAATACCGATCGTCGCGCTTTCCGCCGTGAACGAATCTTCGGTCCAGCCGTTGGCCTGGGCGAAGGTCGACAATTGCGTCATAAGGTTTTCGATCGATGACGATGTTCCAGTTTGAAAAGCCATAATTAAAAATTCCGCTTCATTGCAAAAAACGCCCAGGTGTCGGTCCGGTTGCAGTTTTGGAAAAGGATATAAGTGTCGCCGTTCGCGTCCGTCAATGTGTCTTCGCTGACGGCCCCGGTCCCCTTAACGATACAGGGATAGACGTCAATCAGTTCGCCCAGGATTTGAAGCGATGGCAGCATTTGCCACATTATCGTCGGCCAAAGGAAGGCGATATCCCCGCCCGTGTCCTGGGTTGCTGTCAGTTGTTGCGCGGGCGCGCCGTCAAGATTCGCGCCGAACCATTGCGACGCGGCTAAATGTGATAGAACGCCCCCGATAAATTCGTCGGCTGCCGGGATACCCGCTTCCGTGTTTTCCCCTTGCTGCGCGGGCCAGATTCCGCGCTGGATCGGATTGTCCTGGGTTTTATTAAACGCGTAACTGTTCCGCATTTTGTACCACTGCCCGTCAACCTCGCGGATCGCGCCGGGGCCGTCGTCCGCCGATCCAATGGTCGAAAGCGGGTCATGCATTCCCGACTGGAAATTGGACGAATCGTTGTATGGAACATTCCGCGACGGGGCTGAACTGCAGCCGGAAATATAAAGCGGATAAGGGTATTCGGCGGCGGTCGCGTAGGTATAAAGAAAACCCATATATAGATTCGTATAGGACGCCCCCGACTTGAAAACGCCCTTGATGTGAAACGGGTCGATGACGAAAAAATAATCGATTATTCCGTTGTTTAATGGCGTCGTTAAGTCGTTCGCGTCCAGGTTATTCCGGGTCGAACCCGGTTGGTTGTCGAAGTCTTCGCCATTATCGAAGCCGGTCGCCCCGGCCAATTCCCAATAGAAAGTCCCGGAAGCGATCTGTCGGCGGGTTTCGATTCCGACATAAATCGCTTCGGCCCCGGACCCTAACCCATGCATTAACAATTCGCGTTCGGGGGCGACTAATACCTGGGAACGATCGACGACCCAACCCGTCGCGAGAATCGTCGTGTCGACTGTCAGGTTGATCCCGGTCGCCGGAAAAATCGCGGTCGTCGTCGCCGCGACGCCAGGGTTCGCAGTGTAGGCCCCGCCGCTATAAAGCCGGATCAATGACGGGACGCCCCCGGCTTCGGCCAGGACTTCGCCGGTCGCGTTCAAGCCGTTGACGACGGTCCCGCCGTTAATGTCGAACAGGTCGCCGACGGCCCAACCTGTCCCCGCGACGTTGATCGCCAGCGTGTCGCAGTGACTATTCGCGGCCAGGTCTTCAAGTTGAACTAATAAATCGATGTAGTCGGTCGCTTGCGCTGCGTGAAACATATTTTTCCCCTTACCCGCCTATCACGCGTTTCACGGCGTCCGGGTTGCGTTGGATTGAATTCATTATCGCTTCGTCCCCGGCGGCGCTGTTCAGCCCTGCAGGGATATCGCCCGGATCAGTAATATTATTGATCACCACATTCGGCGCAGCCTGGGCCGCCTGGCTGATATTCACATTCGGCTGGATCGCGCCCGAACCTGGTGGCGTGAACAACTCGGGACCGCGTTCGCCGACGATGATCGGTTGACCGCCCCGGACCTGACCGCCGGAAGCAAAGCCCCCGCCGAAGGCTTGCAGCCCGGCGGAAATCAGCCCGCCAAACCCGCCGCCGCCGGTCGTGCTTTGCTGCCCTAGACCGGCCAGGATATCGAACACTTCGGCGGACAGGGCTTCGGCTGCAAGGGCTTGCAAGGTTTGCGCGAACTTGAACGGCAATTCGTCCAGGCCGTCCGACATCGGATCGGCCAGGATTCCCGCAAGCGTATCCTGCGACGCCTGGCGCGTGTCGTCGAAAAAGTCCTGCAGCCGGTCCCCGCTTTCTTCTAGCGCGTCCTGGCCGTTCAACAGTTCTTCGGTCAACAGGCGAATCCGTTCGGCCTGTTCGGCTGTCGCCCCGCCAGCCAGGGCGCGCAGTTCGGCATTGACCGCCAGGGCCGCGTTATCCGCGCCAAGCAAATCGATTTCTTCTTCCAGGCTGTCGATCTGGTCCTCGAAGGATTGCGATATCGCTTCGTTTTCGATTTCTTCCCTTAATCGCCGCTGTGCCGTCAATGCTTCTTCGGCATAAGCCAGGAACGAAACCCGAAGGGCTTCGACTTCGTCGGTCGGGACCAGGTCTTTAAAAATTTCGTTTTCGGCATTGGCCAGGGCTAGATTTTCTTTATATTGGCGAATGCCTTCCCCGGCGTCTTCGCCCAGGGCCTTTTGAAGTTCCAATTCGGTCCGCTGTTGGGAAAGCGCGTCCTGAAATTTTTGGACCGCTTCGACCGCGTCTTCGACGTCTTCGACCGCGTTCGGGTTCACGATCGCGACGCCGCCGCCTTCGCCGCCGCCCAGGTCCGCCGCCTGGGCGATATCCCTGGAACCGGCGTCCCATATTTCCGTCAGGCTGTCGATCGTAGCCCTGGCATTTTCGACCAGTTCGGGACCTAGATTTCCGATTCCTTCCTGGATTCCTTTCGTCAGATTTTCCCCGACTTCGTCAAATATTTCGCTGACCCGCTGAAAGTCGCCCGACGCCAGGGCGACAAATGCTTCCCCGAACCCTGAAACAATTTCCAGGACGCCGCGAAATGCGGTTCCCAGGGTTGCGTCCAATACGGTCGCGACGGCTTCGAATGCTGCGCCGACGACGATCGCCGTCGAAGCGATTACCTTCAAGCTGGTCGACAGTTCGTCGGTCGGCTGCAAGGCCCCCGTGATCGCCAGGGTGAAGTCGTCAATCGCGTCGCTGATCCCAAGAATAACCCCGGCAACTTGCGCCCCGGCCCCGGTCGTGTCGTTCAATTGGCCGACCAGGTTCAGGAATGAATTCGCGATCGTTGTCGTCGCCTGCGATAGTGTCGCTTCGGTTTTGCCGAACTGTTCGTCGATCCCTTCGCCGCCTTCCAGGATCGCCGCGAAAAATTCCTGCGACGTGACTTTCCCCTCGATGACCAGGGTCCGCAATTTGCCGACGCTTCCGGCGGCTTCGTCCAGCCCCCGCGCTGCAGCCTGGGCGATCGGGAACGCGCCTTCCAAAATGCTGTTGAATTCTTCGGCCCGGACGATCCCGGAACTGAATGACTGCGAAAGCTGGCGCAGCGCCCCGGACGCCTGGGTCGCGCTCGATCCCTGAATCGCCAGGGCCTTCCCGCTGATTTCGGTCAGCCGCAAAAGCTGTTCCTGGCTGGCCCCCAATTCGTCCGCCGCGATCGCGGACCGGCCAAACAGTTCGGCGGTCGCCTCGAAACTTTGTCGGGTGTTTTGTGATACTTCGAACAGCCGACCCTGGACCGCTGCCAATTCTTCGCTTGAATCGGTAACGATTCGCAACCTGTTTTGAAGGCCCTGGTATGCGTCGACGGCCTGGAATATTTCCCGGACGACTAGCGACGCGGCGAACGCGGTCGCAGCGGCGGCGGCGGCTTTGAAGCCTGACGACAATCCTTTCGACCGCTGTTCCAGCCGGTTTAATGAATTTTGCGCCTGTCGGCTTCCCCTGGTGACGCCGCTGGAATCAACAACAACGCGAATGACGCGATCAGTCACGACTGGCCCCCTGGTAATGCTGGTTTATATTCGATTGATTTCCCGGCCTGCGCTTTGTCGGCGGCGTCCAGGTCCTTCCAGTGATCGGTCAGGACCCGATCGACTTCCCAAACGATCCGCTTTAGCGTGTCGGGGTTCAGCCCGTAAACGATCGCATAACTGACGATTGCGCCGACCGGGATCATCCCGCGCGGCTGGCGTCGCTCAGTGATTAGATCGCGATAGGCTTCCCAATACAGGAAATTTTCGGTCAGGATCGTCGGCGGGTCCAACAGGTGATCCGGGGGCGTCAGCCCCCGTTCGGTATATGCGGCGATTAATTGTTCGCTGACGTCCTGGCCGCCGACCCTTAACTGATGGTCCAGGACGTCGGTCAGTTTCCCGCAATTTCCTTTTCGACCTTCGATCGGAAGTGACCCCAATCGCGGGCGACTTTTTGAATCGCTTCGAAGAACTTCGGGGCCTTTGCGAACAGGGCCGTCGCG
This sequence comes from uncultured Rhodospirillaceae bacterium, assembly GCA_965603695.1. Taxonomy (GTDB): domain Bacteria; phylum Pseudomonadota; class Alphaproteobacteria; order Rhodospirillales; family JABHCV01; genus JACNJU01. The sequence continues at coordinate 9,346 of CBFDEA010000001.1, forward strand.
TTCTTTTCGCTGAACTTCAATTTCGGGTCCTTCGCGTCGGCGGGGTCGGTCCATTTCCAGGACGTGATCACGGACCGAACGTATAAGCGATACAAATATTCGTTGTCCTGATCTGGTTCCAGGTCGGCGACGTCCTTCACTTCCGCCTTTAATTCCTGGGCCAGTTCGGTCGTCGCTTTGCGATAAGCCGAATTCAGAAAAGCGTCCGCTGGCCGTATCGTAACGACGCAAATCACTTTCCCCCCGAATTCGATTTCGCATTCCCGCCCCTTTTCAATCAATGATTGACTGGTTTCAAATGCTTCCAAAACCCTCACGGTCTAAACTCCTGGAAGCATTCGCCCCCTGTTGGTTGATTACCTGGCGAACGATACGTTTTGCGTCGATATCGTATAGCCAAAAGTCGGCGATAAAATCGCCTGATACGTTCCCGGAATTGTCACGTCCTGGTTTTTGCCAGGGACGTCCGGGGCTCCGCCTGAAAACTTGATTCGCGGCATATCGAACACCATCGAACGACCGTCCCCGCCTTGCGTGATCAGGTCCAGGGTCGTTTCTTCGTTGTTCAAAATAACCTGCAGAATTTCATCATTGTCGAAATAAGTCGACAGCGTTCCGGTCACGGACAATTCGCCGACGCCAATCCCTGCAGCGCCGAACACGCCGACGGCCGGTTGGCGGCGAAGGTTATTATTAATTTCGATCGTTGCTTCCAGGACGAAATTCACGCCGCCCGCGTCGATCGCATCGACCCCGCGACCCAGGCGACCGATGTCCGACGACGTGTTGTAAACGTCGAACTGTTCGGCCCCGACGTCATTCGGAAGGGCCGCATATAGCTCGGGATAGCTTGGCGAATTATCCGAAACGGCTGAATTAAAGCCGAACCAGGTCAACGACCCGACCGCGATCGCTTGCGGCGACAGCGTCAAATTAAAGTTGTTCAGCGCCATCCCCAGGAATAGTTCGCGGGTGACTGGCGAATGATCTTCGAAGCGACGTTCGACCGCGAACTGGTTCGCGCTGATCGCGTCCGCGCCATTCTGAACGCGGGAACCATAGAACGCCTGAACGTTTTCCGCCGCCGCTGCGTCGGTCGCCATGCCGGTTTGAGCGTCACAAGTGACAGTATCGGCGGCCAGATCGATTTCCCTGACCCGGTTCCAGATATTGTTCCCGGCGGTTGCAAAGTCGGCGAATTTGATCCATTGGCCGATCAGCATCGGCGCAGCCGGTCCGAAGGCGTCATCGAGCGCGCCAGCGGGAAACGTGAACACGGCATCCGACCCGGTCACGACCAGGGAAATATCCCCGACGGCCTGGGCTGCGAAGCCAGTGACTTCCAGATTCGTGTCGGCGTCGGCGGTTTCCGTTCCTGCGATCGCAGTCGTCGCGGTTCCAGGAAGCGGGCCAGCGGTCAACGTATTGACGGCGATATTCGTGATTTCGAAAATTCCGTCGCCGACGTCGCCGGTCGCCAGCTTTTGCAGCCTTATGACCTGGCCGATTGTGAAGTCCGAGCCCGAATCGACGTCGATCGTTCCAGCGCCGAACGCCGTGATTTCGCCGGTTCCGGTTTTGCTGATCGTGTTCGAATAAGTCGAAAACAGCGCGCCCTGGATCAGAGCATCGAAAGCCGCGTAAGACAATTCGATTCCGGTATCGCCCCCCGCTTCCGCGCCGACCAGGATCAAATCGGAAATCTGGCGGTCGGGCCTGATCTCATTGGATACGATCGTATTCGGCTGGAATGCCAGGTTCGGCGTTCCCGTGAATCGAAGCTGATCGAGATTAAAAGGCCCGCCAGGAATCGGGGCGGTCCGTTGTGAACTTTGGAAAAAGCGTAGTCCGACGCGATTAGTATCTGACATTTTTGGCGGTCCTCATTGGTTAAAATTTAACCCGCCTCACGCGGTACGATAACTATCATAATCAACTTGCGCGCTGATATTCACTTGAAACCAGTCATTAACCCGACCGGCTTCGGTCATTGAAATATCCCTGATCCTGATCCCGGTCAGCTTCGCCGATTCCAGAAAGTCCAGGACGGTTTCCGACAGATCGTCGGCCCGTTGCTGCCCGGTATTATGCTTCACAAATATCTGCGCTGCAAAAATGGCCGTTCGGCGGACCTGGACTTCGTTCCCGGTCCCCAGGCTGGCCAGCGTCCCGGATGCGTGGGCCAGGTCCAGAAAAACGTAATCGTTAAGGGCTGCAGGATTAAACGACAGGTTATTCCAGGCGATGGTCGCCAGGTCTTCCCCGGCCGCCGTCCATACTGCGCCGAAGGCGGTTCGCATGGTTTCCCGGAACTGCGCCGGGGTTCGCGTACTTGCGCCCATTACGGGACCACCTTCGTCCCGCCAGGGAAGAACAGGGCGGCGTCGATCTGTTCGTCGACCCAACCGGCGGCGGCTTGTCGTGACCAGCCCAGGGCCAGCCGGTTCGCATAGGGGACATTATTCTGGATCACTATATTTGTATTGATCCGGCGCGCCTTTTCCCAGGCGGTAATCACTTGTTTCCCCTGGGCCAGCGTCGCAGCGCCGACGTTGTCTTCGCCTTCGATTTCGGACTGGTTGAACCCGCCGATCGAAACGATCCAGTTCCGGCGGAAGTGTCCGCCGACATAACCAGGCGCGGCCCCGTCGGGGTTTAACCAGGTTGTCGGATCGCCAACCGGCGACCCGCTGATCAGGTTGCGAAGGATCGCGAACGCCGTGTCGCCGACGTCATCCAACAACGCCAGATTGACGGCCCGGATCGTTTCGCGCGCGCGGAATATCTTCGCCATTACGACGCCCTGACCTGCAGCTTCCAAAGGAAATCCGTTTTCCCTGGTCGAATGCGATCTATTGCGACGATGTTTTTTTGTTGGCCCTGGTCCAGAATCCGATCCGCTGTTGACGGGACCGTATTCCCCAGGGACAGGCCCGCGATCAAAACCTGTTCGTCGCCTTGCTGGACGGAATTTCCGTCGATCAGGTTACGCCGGACCGGGATCACGACCGCCGGGGCTGACGTGTTCGACGTCGTGTCGGTCGGGTTAACGTCCCAGGGCTTCGTCGGATCGGCGGGGGCCGTCGACGGCTTTTCCAGGACGACCGTTCGATCCTCGCCGAATTTCCTGATCAGTCGCAATGCGGTATCTTCTAGCGCCATTCGATTAAATCCTGACCGTCAGGCCGCCAACGCCGCCGCCGCGCAACCAGCGCCGGATCAGTCGGTCAGCTTCGGGGATTGGTCGAATCGTGCGAAGGGCTGACGTTCCGCCGGACTGGCCGCCGATCCCGTATTCGGTCACTTCTTCCAGGACGTCGACTTTTTCCTTTTTCATTTTGATCTGGCCGTCTTCGCTTACTGTTGGATTGACCGACAATTCTGTCATTGTTTCCAGGTCGGAACCGTCGCCGATTACCTGGTCAGCATAAAGGATAGTTGCGTCGACGATATCGCCGGGGACTTCGTCGTCGGGGAAAGGGTTCCCGGTCCTGACGTATATCGCGCCCTGGCGGGGCCAGGATAGCGTTTGAGCATCGCCCAACGGCTGGCCCAGGAATAACAGGGCGAACCGGCCTTCGATGTAATCAGTCGCCCGGACCAGGGCGGCGTCGGCGACTTCGGTCGTCGCTTCCAGCCAGGCGGATCGACCGCGATCCGTTTGGAACGCGTCGGCGTCGGCTTCGTCGGCGTAACTGTTAGCGCCTGCGACAATGGTCCCGTCTTCTTTTATCAATGCCATTTCGGTCCCCTATGGTGTGATGCTGTCGGCCTGGATGACAAACGTCCCGAACATAGCGGTGTTCGGTCCGGGCTCCAATTGCAATTCTTGATAATAGTCGCCTTTCAGGGCCGCCGTGTCAGCGTTATTTATCAGGACATCGATTCGGCCGTTCACGATGTCGACCGGGTCAACTTCGCCGACCCCGGCGGATAACTTCTTCGTGAAGATCGGCGCGGACCCCTGTTTCCTGGCGACCGCGTAGGTAATTTCGGTATATGGCGTTAAATCCAGGACCGGGTCGGAAATCGTGTCGCCATCCCTTACCGTGATTTGCAGGCGAAGCGCGTCGCCGGAAAAATAAAGCGGGTCGACCCCGACGTTTTGTTCAATTGGCATTTAGGACCCCCCGGTCGCGTGTCCTGGTCGGGATAGTAAACTCGAAAACGAACATTGTCACGGGCATGACTTGACGCCCCCGTTCAACTCTAAAGCGTTATTGACTCCGGCGTCCAGTGTATCGACCGCCAGGACCCCGGCGTCGGCGGCTGCGATTGAATTTCGAAGGGCCTCTAATTGAATGCAGATTCGGATCACTTCTTCGCGCAACGTGGCCGAATCCGTGAACGTGATCGTCGCATCGCCCTGCAGTCGTCCGGTTGCGATCAGCGTCGCCGCGTCGTCCAGCGTGATCGTCGCGCTTCCCTGGATCGAATTCAAGCCGCCAGCGGCCAGGTTCGCGATCGCATCGAGCGCGATTGACGCCGAACCGATGACCAGCCCCTTCCCGTCGATCAATCCGGTCGAACTGATTTCGATCGTTTCGCTGGCCGCTATTTGCGCCAGGGCCGACAGGGACGCGGCGGAACTGATTTCGATGGTCGCCGTCCCGGATATAAACCCGCTGCCGATCCCGGTCAGGTTGGCCGCGTCCGAAAACACGATCGCGGCGGTTCCTGTCAGTTCGCCGGGTCCGACTAAAGTTCCGTTTGCTGCGAACGTGATCGGGGCGGTCCCGCTGATAAGCCCGATTCCGTCCAGGCTGGCCGTCGCGGCGAACTCGATGGATTCGGACCCCTGCAGTTGACCAGTTGCGCCCAGGGCTGCGACGTCGGCGAATGTTATGGTTTCGGCCCCTTGCAATTGTCCGCGCGCGATAAGGCTGGCCAGGTCGGCGAATGTGAGCGTCGCGGTTCCCCGTATCTGGCCGCCGCCCGCGTCGACTAGATTCGCGCTGTCGCTGAATACGATGGTTTCAGCCCCGGCCAAAACGCCGCGCCCTTCCAGGGTTGCCACGTCCGAAAATACAATCGACTCGATCGCCGCCAGGGACCCGGTCGCCAATAGTTGCGCCAGGTCGTTGATCGTGATCGTTACCGATCCGGCCAGCGCCCCGGTCGCGACCAGGTTGGCCAGCGAATCGAAAACAATGGATTCCGAACCAGCCAGCGCGCCCCGGCCAGCCAGCGCGCCGACGCTTGTGAATGTAATGGTTTCGGACCCGACCAGTTGCCCGGTCGCGACCAGGCTGGCGACATCGCTGAACGTGATCGCGGCGGTCCCCTGGATAGCGTTCCCGCCTGCAGCGGTCCCCAGGACAGCGACGTCGCTGAAAACGATGGATTCGGACGCGGCGATCGACGCCAGTGCAGTGATCACGGCATTATCGGCGAACAGGATGGTTTCGGAACCGGACAGAAACCCGGTCGCGACCAAGCTGGCCAGGTCGGCGAACTCGATCGTCGCGGCCCCTTGTAACTGGCCCGTCGCGGTCAGGGCTGCAGCGTCAGCGAACAGAATCGTTTCGCTGGCCGTCATGCGCCCGAATGCCTGGGCCGCTGCGACGCTGGAAAAAACAATTGATTCCGATCCCTGCAGCCGCCCGCGCGCGAGTAGTTGCGCGACGTCCGCGAACGTTATCGCGGCGGACCCGATCAGTTCGCCCTGGCCGACCAGGGTCGCCAGGTCGGCGAACGTTATCGTCGCCGCGCCGGATATCATCGACAACCCCGCAAGCGTCCCAACGCTAGCGAATGCGATGGTCGCCGCGCCTTGAAGCTGGCCCGTTGCCTGCAGCGTTGCCAGGTCGGCGAACGTAATCGTCGCGCTGGCTGTCAGGTCAGCGATCGCGGACGGGAAAGCGGTCGCCGTGAATGTAATCGTTTCCGATCCCTGCAGTTCGCCGGACGCGACCAGGGTCGCCAGGTCCGAAACCGTGATCGTCGCCGACCCCTGGCCCTGAACTGCAGCCGTCGGAACCCCGGTCGCCGTGAACGTGACCGTTTCAGCGCCCGATAAAAAGCCCCGCCCGAACAGTGTCGCGACGTCGGCGAACGTGATCGTCGCCGTTCCTATGCCACGAAGAAGCGCCGCAATGACAGCGTTGTCCGCGAACGTGATCGTCGCCGCCCCCTGGATCGCCCCGGCGACCGGGGCCGTCAATGTCGCGCTGTCGTCAAATACGATTGTTTCGTCGGCCAAAATGGGATCGTGGGCGTGATAAATTGCGATCGCAACGGCGGCCCATTGGTCCGACGCGCTGGCTTCGATCCCCTGGCTGGTTCCCTGGTTGACCTGGTTTATATTCTCATAAACGCCGAAACTGAAATCCTGCGCCGAGCTTGGCCCGGTTGTCGTGTTGAATACTAGGGTCGTTTCCGCGTCTAAAGTATCACTGACAATTGGCAATCCATCCGCCCCCTGAAACCCCCAAAAATAGATTATGGACGTCTGCTGATCGTCCGGGTCGGGCCAGATGATCCCATAATTCCACCCGACAAACGGCGCGACCCCGGTCGTCGAAATATCAGTGACCATTGTTTCGGTTGCATCGGCGACGGAACTGTCCAGCGTGTTCCGATAGTTCAGCGCGATAATTGCGTCCGGGTTTACGTTGCTTACATAATTTACAACGATATTTCCGGTTTGTGATCCCGGCGCGATAAGCCCCCAGATTTCGATTCCGACGTTTGAATTCGGCCCGACAGTAAAGTCTTCGATCAGCGTCAGATTGTTACCGTTGAACGTTGGGGTCCCGGTCGTAGCTTCTGCGCCTTCGATGATAATCGCCAGTAATAACAACGAACAATCGGCGGGCGTAGTATGTGAAAACGTGGCGCTTGATCGATTACTGGATGACGTGTTGATCGTCCGGGTTCCAGTTTCGGCGGGGACGGGCATTAGTTCAGCCCGTGTTTATAATTTGCCTCCGCATCACGCAAAACCCCCAGGCCCGACCGATATTTATTTGGATCGCCGACGTTCGCCTGACACTTGCGGCCAGCGATTCGGAACCATTGCGCTATTTTTTGCGCGTCGGAAAAATGCATTTCCAGGCGTCGGTCGTCGAATATCAGGATCACGTTTTCGCCCTCGATGTCGACTTGCCATTTTTTCGCGCGATGCGATTGGCGGTTCGCCGGGACGCTGGAATAGTCGCGGGCCTCGATGTTGTCTTCGTCGGCCAGTTCGGTCCAGCTTTCGAATTCCTTATACCATCGCGCGATCGACTTCCCCGACACGCGGATCGCCTGGGCGATTTTATACCCGGTCACATAGGGGAAATAAATATCCAGCTTATGGACGCGCAAAACGACGCGATCGAAATCGACATAAACCGCGACGTTTTGCTTTGTCCGAACTGCAGGCATTACTGGTTCGCGGTCGCGGCCTTGAACTTCTTCGAAAGGAAATTCAATTCAGCTTCGCGCAATTCCTGTTCGTCCGTGAACGCTGCGACCAGCTTGTCGTTTTTCGCTTCGCTGGCGCGTTCCAGACAAATCGCGACCCTTTTCAGCCTGGCCTGCAGGCGTCCGACTCGATAAGCGGTTCGCGCGATAATGTCGCCCTTTTCGCCCTTGTTTTTTAATTCAGCCATATCTAAAAGCCCTCGATTAATTGATTGAAATGTCCAGATCGCCCGCCGCAAATTCTGGCGTGATCCCGGTCGAAACTGCCAGGGTTCCGGTCAACGAACCGTAAATCTGCAGATAGCCAGCGCCGGAAACGGCGAACCCGATCCCGAACTGGTCTTCGGTTTCCGTTCCGCTGGTCGCTTGCGGGTATGTGATCGCCGCATCGTTGTCGACGGTTCCCGCCGCGACCGTCCAGGCGGAAATATTTCGAATTACCCCCTGGCGCGCATAGGACCCGTAAGCCGCTTCGAATTGAGTTTGCGCCGTGTCGGTTTCGCCGACCGCGCCCGCGTCGGTATGCAACGAAATGAATAAACTTCCTTCCGTCGCGGAATTTTGAAGCCCGGCGGCGTCGCCGATGTTGGGGGCGTCAATGTTTGTGAAGATCAAATCTAAAAGATCGTCCTCGAACTGGTCTACTGCTGACATTTGTAAGTCTCCGAATTAAAATTAAACTTCGACGCCTCACGCGCTCCCGTGGTGATCATACCGTCGCCCCGCTGAATTTGCACCATCTAAGGCGCAAACGAAACGGTCCCGATTTGGATGATTTGTGATTTCGGCCCCCTGAAATAAACCGTGATCGACGCGGCTGGCGAACCTATCGCCCGCGCGATCCTGATTTCCTTTTGCTTTCGAAATAGCGGTCGCATATTGATAACGGCCCCGATCCCGGCGGCTTCCGCCGACCTGGACGTCACGGCGTCGGAAACGTTTTCGACCCCGAAATCACCAGCGGCCAGGGCGACGGTCGGTTCAAAAGCGATTTTAATGTCGGCGGGTAATACCAGGCTATTCGCGGACGAAGCCCCGGCCGCCGCCGCGCCGAAATCGAAGGGCGTCGCAAAATATCCAGCAATATCGAAATCCTTTTGATCCTGTTTTTTGCGGCGTCTTTTCCTGGCGTAATATTGCGACGTCGTGGTCATTTGTTAGCCCGCCCCCGAACCGGCTGATTTCATCGGACGATCGGGCCGACGGGTTCCGCGCTTTGTGGCGCGTGTCATCGCCGCGTCGATCGGGGATTTATGCATTTGTGCAATTAAGGCCGCCAGCTTCGCGGGGTTCGACGCGCGGGTCGCGCGTTCCTTCCTGGATGCTTCTAGAAATCCTTTGACTGCGATGTGATGCGGATCATTCGGGCCTTGTTGCGGGTATAGGGTCAGCAGTAACTTTGCGGACTGTTCGCGAAGGTTGTCGATGTCAGCTTCCATGCTGTCGATCGTTTCCTGGTTTTGTTCCAGGCTTCGACGAATCCCGTCGCGTCGCTTTTCTTCGGCGGCCTGGGCTTCGGATGGTTCGGGCTTGTTGGCCTGGCCAGCTTCGACAGCGCCGGTTCGGCGTTCAGTATCGGCGGCCTGTTTGTCCTGGACGGACGTGGATTTTTTGACGGATGCTTTTTTCACGACCGCTTTTTTCGCGGGCGCTGGCTTAGACTTTTCTGAATCACTCATTTTGTCGGGTCCCCTAACGTAAGGAAAGCCCGCCCCGAATTGGGCGGGCCTCGACTAGATTATCACTGAATTAGAATTCAGTCGTTATTAAACGCGCGGCTTTGATTTGCTTGCGCTCCGGGAACGTGCGCGCCCAGTTGTTCACGCCGTCAGCGATTTCCGTGTTGTCCGGTCCGCCGTCAGGGTTCGCAACGACGCCGCCAAGCCAGCGATAGCCGACCGGGTGCATTGTCCATTCGATGCGACTGTAAAGCGACTCTGAACCGCCGCCGTTACCTTCGGACGCTTCGCGTTCAACTTCCGCCGGGACCTTCGGATTTCCAACGCCCCAACGTGAAGCGGTTGAACCGAATATCCAGGTATCGAAGACGCCCGCCGCGTTCGGCATGGTGTCATCGACGATAACCCGGCGGCCCAGGAAGGTCGGGATATTGGCCGCGTCTGCGTTGACCGAATCGGGAACGAAGTCGATAAGGTTGTTTTTCTGCGCCCTGGCGTAAACGATCGAATGCATGAAAACGGTTGTAAAATCTTCCTGACTATCGCCCGCCGTGGTGACAGCATCGATAAACGCTTCCGCTGAAAAGTCGGTAACGCCAGGCGTAAACACGCCAGAAATGTCGACCGTCAAATCGTCCTGGGCTGCGTTGTTCGTAATACCGGCGCGGGGGTCATCGTTCGGCGCGACCTGGGCGTTGTCGGCGAAAATGCCGGTCCAGGTTGCAACGAAAACAGCCTGCAGGCGACGACGCCAATAAGCCGCGACGCGGTTCGCGATCGCGGTCGACGGATCGGAACCAGCCAGGGCCGCGACCAGGTCCATCGTTTTCCAGGATTGATTCCGCGACAGCCTGGTCGCGATTTCCTGGTTCGTTTGGATTTTGTTCGGGACCGCTATGGTCGCCGGATTATCACTCGAAACGCGATCCGCCAAAATGTTCGAATCGTCATCGATGTCGCGCCAGGACGGCGCGTTGAAAGTTGTCCCGCCGCCCGCTAGATTTGCATCCAGCGCAGCATCACGAACAACAACGCCCGAATCGATCAGGTTGGATTTTTGCTCGGTTGCGGTTTGAACATAGGGGGCGAATATTTCCGGGACGACGACGTCCGCGATTTGTACTTCTGCCATTGTGAGAACTCCAAGTTATGCCAGCCCTCACGGCGTCGGCGGGTTTAAGTGCTTGACACTCTACCGGATTGCGGCGGTCGCGCCAAGTTTTACGCCTGCAGCCTTCATTAATCGATCGGCTTCGACAGGATTCGATTTAAATAGCTGGCCCTGTTTCGTCACGTTCCAGCCAGCTTTCGACCAGGGATTCCCGTCCCCTAGATCACCACCAGGACCAGGTCCGCCGCCGCCATCATTATCGGCCCCGGCGCTTTGTGACGCTGGCCAAAACATGCGGAATTCCTTTTGACGGGCAGCATTCGCGAAGAAGTCGTCGGCGGATTGGTTTGGCGTCCCGGACTTCGCGTCCAGTTTCGTCACGACCGTCCCGTCCTGGGTGACTTCGAAATTACTTTCCGTCAACGTGACCAGGTTGCGAACCCCGTCGGGCGTCGCGCCCTGTTTGGTTGCGGCTTCTGTAAGACTGTTTCTTATTGTTGTCGTCTTCGATTGGCCGATCGCGGCGTCACGTTCTTCGGTAAGTTTGGCGTTTGAATCGGTCAGGCTGGCGACGTTGCGTTCCAGGTCATGCAGCCGCGCGGCGACGTCGTCGCCCGGCTTGCCGCCTTTCCCGTCATCGCCGCCGCCATTCCCGGCGCTGGCTTTTTGGAATTTTTCCAGCGCCGTGTCGACGTGGGCCAGTATGTCGTCACGACTTAGGGTCCCGCCGTTCGCCTTCGCGAAGTCCGCGCCCGCGTCAGTGAATCGCTTTTTCAGGGCTTCGGCGTAATTGTCGAAATCGACCTGGGTTTTCATTCCCGTCACGTCTAAAACGAATTTCCCGTCCTTTTCAACGTAATAGGATTCTAGCCCCTGGGGGATTTTTGCCTGGTCGGCGATCACTGCTTCAAGCGTCATTTTGCTAATATCCCTCGCGGATATCTGTCGGACTTGATCGGGATCATATACCCGGATTTTTCGTTTTGCAATTAATCGACCGGCGGGGCCGGAATGCCGGACCGCTGGAACGACCCCGGATTCGTGTCGTATAGCTGGCGAAGCGTCAATTGTTTCCCCTTGTCATTGACGAACCCGTTCAGGTCAAATTCGCCCCTTCGGAACAGCCGCCCGCGCGTCGGTCCTAATACCTGGTTTTGAAATGCGACCGTCGAACCCGCCAGGAATTGCTGATAAGTCGTTTCGGCCGGGACCCGCCCGACTAACCTGTCCAGGGCTGTCCGGCGTTGCGCGCCACGCAACCCCCGAAGTTCTGATTCGGTCGCCCGGTTGGCGGGCCTCGAACCCAGGCGACGCCCGTCAATGATCGGGGACCGAACGGATCGACAATTGAAATGAACCGGGGGGATCGGTCCGTCGTTGACTTCGAAAACCTGGCCGTCCAGGGATTGACAGATCGGCGTCGTCCGGGAATCGAGCGTCGCGACGTATAGTTCCGATTTTATGATCCGTTTATTTTGCCGATAAAGTTCCTGATAAACCCCGTTCTGGATCGCGCTGGTCGCAGTTTGCGCCAGGGTTTGCGCCCCGCGCCGGGTGATTTCCCTGGCCCCGTCGGTCCCGTTTAAAGCCCTGGTCCCGAAAATGCGGCGGCTGATTTCCGTCGGGGTTTCGCTGAAAATTAACCCCTGGCGAATTTCATCCATGATCCGACGCTGGTCGCCGACCTGGTAACGTGTCAACCATTGCGCCAGGACTTCGTTTTCGATCGGCCTGGCGAACACGATCCCCCGAAGCTGGCGGGGCGATGGTAGGACGACCGGATAAATCACGGGCAGCGATTCGGAAATCACGCCCGACATAAAAACGCTTTCCCCTTTTGCCAGGTTGACCAGGTCGTCGCGGACTAGCTTGTTGATATCGGCGAACGTCGGGTCGTTGATTTCCTTTATCAGCCGCGCCGTTTTGATCATGCGCTTTGTTGTTGCCGGGCCGGGGTCATATCCCAGGGCTGCGATTCGATCTAGACGGGCTTTTAATTTGATCCGCAAGTCGGGCTCCGCCCGGTTCAGGATCGACGTGATCCGTTTCGCGAATCCGTTCCCGAATCGAATGATCCCGATTTTATGCCGGGTTAATTCGTCCCGGATTTCTTCGTTCGTCGTCGCCACGATTTACGCCTGGTCGTTGTTGTTGCCCTGGTCGTCGTCGTCCTGGTCGTCGTCGTCCTGGTCCTGGTCGTCGCCCTGGCCGCCCTGGATCGGGTTCCCGTCTTCGTCGAAGCCGCCGCCTTCGCCTAGCCCGTCGTCAGGCTTGAAAACTTCCATATCTTCTTCTAGTTCGATCTGCGCGATTTCGTCTTCGAAGGTCATTTCCGTAAAGTCTTTTTGACGCATGATATTGTGAACTGACTTCCAGGACAGCGGGGTCCCGGCCTTCTTCGCCGCTGCGAATTTGGTCAGTTCGGTCGCGTCGCTGGATTCGTCGATGAAATCCAGATTCGGTTCGACCCTCACTTCGTCAGGATTGGCCCCGACCCATTCAGCGCAAATCCTTAAAATCGATTCAAGCCCCGACGCCGCCGTCATCGCGATTGTTTGCAGGGTTGCCGTTCTGGCTGCGACCCTGATCCGAAGGGTTTCAGCAGCTTCGGCCCCGGCTCCGCTGGACATAAGTTTGATTCCTTCTTCGCCCGCGCGCGTGTAGTCGTTTTCCAGGCTGGTCCGCTGTTCCGCTAGCGCCTGGCTGTCCGGCCCGATGAACTTGGCGTCGGCGTCCGCGTCGGGAAGGGCCAGGTATGCGCCGGACCCGATGATCGGCTTTTGATCGGCCGACGGATTTTCGCCGTCGCTGGCCGTCAGGTCGACGCCCGTCAGGACTAGCGTGTCCTGGCCGGACATAAATAGCGCGGAACGATGGTCGGCTTCGCCTCGATAGATCGCCAGCGCCAGATTTGCCAGATTGATCAACGGGACTTCGCCGGGCTTGGTCGCCAGGTCGGTCGTATTCACGAACACGAACGGGATTTGGTCCAGCGTCTTCCCCCGGATCGTCGGGACGACCGCCGCCTGGAATGCGCCTTCGCGTTCGACCTGGCTGGTATATATCGGCGTCGGGCCATCGCCCAGGGTCAACGCCCGATAGCGCGAAACAAGGTTCCATGTGAAACGGTCGCCCGTGTCGCGTTCATACCGGCTTTCGTCGATCACGGCCATTAACAGCTTTCGGATCGCTTCCGATCGTTTGCCGTCGTCGATCTGTTGGCCGGTCCCGGTTTCGGTCAGGTCGTCCCAGTTTAGACACTGGGGGG
>CBFDEA010000002.1:0-20872 GCA_965603695.1 uncultured Rhodospirillaceae bacterium
CGTTGACTACTATGTGCAAAAATCAAATCTTCCGACAGTGTTGATAGCGCACTCGCTTGGCAATATGGCGGTCTGCCACTGGGCGGCGGCTCATACGGGGCCGGTTATCGGCGCATTGCTGGTTGCGCCAGCGGATATCAATGATGATTGGGTAGAGCCGGGAAGCCTGTACGAACAGTTTCGTCCCCTGCCGATGAACACTTTGCCATTCCCTTCGGTGCTGGTGGCGAGCACGAATGATCAATACCTTTCCCTTGGACGCGCTAATGAACTTGCCACAGCATGGGGCGCTTCATTGAAAACTGTTGGCCCTCTCGGCCATATTGGCTCAGACAGTAAGCTCGGGGAATGGTTAGAGGGACGAGGTTTTCTGGATCAGCTCATTAAGTCGATCACTTAGGAGAATCCGAACCTATGGAACCAGAGCAAATTACTTTCAGGGCAGCAGGCGAGGCTGACCTTGCGGCGATTGTTGCCATGCTTGCCGATGACGATATCGGCAAACTCAGGGAAGATCCCGGCTTGCCGCTGGCCAGCGCCTATGTGCAAGCCTTTGCCGCCATCAAGGCCGATGCCAATCAGCTTCTTGCGGTCGCGGTTGACGGGGACGGGTCTGTTGTCGGCTCGCTACAGCTTACCTTCATTCCCGGATTCGCCCGCATGGGTGCCTGGCGCGGCGAGATAGAGGCCGTTCGTATCGCCAAGGATCGCAGCGTCTCCGGGCTCGGCCAACAAATTATCCAGTGGGCCATTGCCCAGTGCCGCGAACGGGGTTGCTCTTTGGTCCAACTGACCATGGACAAGGCACGCACAGAGTCCCACCGCTTTTATGAAAAACTGGGTTTTGTCGCCAGCCATGAGGGCTTCAAACTAAAAATTTAGACAAACACCATCTGGCCACGGGCCCTGGCGTCATTGAGAAACGTCACCATGCCGCCGCTTTCGATTGGCACGTCATCGCGCAGCGTGGCCCCTTCCAGGTTCATCGCCCGCAAACCCATGTCGCAAACCATGAATTTAACGTTCAGGGTGACGCAGGCCTGCAGCAGGTCTTCGAAGTCGGCGACGGTGCGGCTCTTGAAGTCATCGTCAATATCGCCCGCGGTTTGTCCGTCGCGACCGATTTCGCCAGGGGCCAGGGTGCGCCAGGAGGGGCTGGTCAGCAGTGCCCGGCTGGCCCCCATGGTGAAGAAAAGTGTCGCCGGGATATCGATGGCGGCGGCGGCGCTGGCCATCACCAGGGCGTAGTGTATCTTATCGAAATCGCCGGAGAAAACAACGATAGACAGCTTCTGTGGGCGGGCATCCTGCTCAATGGTCATGAGGCGTCGCCCGCAAGATCGGTGATGCTTGGGTTGTCGCCGCAAAGCGGGCAACCCGGATCGGCCTTGACGGAGATCTTCCGAAACTCCGAAGACAGACCCTCATAAATCAGCAACGAGCCGGCCAGGCTATCGCCGATGCCGAGTATTTCCTTGACGATCTCGGTCGCCTGCAAGGAACCGATGGTGCCGCAAAGCGCGCCCAGGACGCCGGCCTCGGCGCAGGTCGGGATTTGTCCGGGCGGCGGCGCTTGCGGGAACAGGCAGCGGTAGCAGGGAAGCGCCTTGCCGTCCGAGTCTTTCTCGTGCGGTTTGAAGGTATAAACTTGGCCATCGAAACGCAGGATTGCCGCCGAAACCAGGGTTGTCTTGGCGAAGTAACAGGCGTCATTGACCAGGAAGCGGGTGGTAAAATTATCGCTACCGTCGGCGACAAGATCATACTGGCCGATCAAGTCCAGGGCATTGCCTGGATTAATCCGCTGATTGATGGCGACGACGTTTACGTCTGGATTGATTGCCGCAATGGTTTTGCGGGCGCTCTCGACTTTGGCCATGCCGACGCTGTCTGTGGTATGGACGATTTGCCGCTGCAAATTGGATAGATCGACCTGATCGTCGTCGATGACAGCGATGGTGCCGACCCCGGCGGCGGCGAGATACAGCAATACCGGCGAACCCAATCCCCCGGCCCCGACGATCAGGACTTTCGCGTCGAGCAGCTTTGACTGGCCGATGCCGCCGATCTTGTCGAGAAGGATATGGCGGGCGTAGCGCTGAATTTGTTGTTCGGTGAAGTCCAAGATTTTCTCTTTATTCCGGTTATTCCAGGCCGAGGCCGTCAAAAAGTGCCGTCGATAGATAGCGCTCGGCGAACGAGGGCAGGATGACGACGATCATTTTGCCCGCCATTTCGGGACGCGATCCGATCTCAAGGGCCGCCGCCAGCGCCGCGCCCGAGGAGATGCCGATGGGTAGGCCCTCGCTTTTGGCAACGAGCCTAGCCGTCGCCATAGAGGTTTCATTGCCAATCTTTATGACTTCATCGATCATCGATAAATTCAGGTTAACGGGGATAAAGCCGGGGCCGATACCCTGAATTTTATGAGGGCCGGGGACGCCGCCCGACAGCACCGGACTGTCTTCGGGCTCGACGGCGACGATTTTAATCGCCGGGTTGCGCGCTTTGAGGACCTCGGCGATGCCCGTCAGGGTGCCGCCTGTGCCGACACCGCAGATCACCATATCGACCTTACCATCACTGTCGGCCCAGATTTCTTCGGCCGTGGTCTGGCGATGGACTTGCGGGTTGGCGGGGTTTTCAAACTGTTGCAGCATGATGGCGCCGGGAGTTTCTTTCGTTAGCTTCTCGGCCCGTGCGATAGCGCCTTGCATGCCCTTGGCGGCCGGTGTCAATTCGATCTCGGCACCAAGCAAGGCCAACATCTTGCGGCGTTCGACGGACATGCTGTCGGGCATGGTCAAAATAAGCCGGTAACCCTTGGCGGCACAGACAAAAGCAAGGGCGATGCCGGTATTGCCCGAGGTCGGCTCGACCAGCACCGCTCCGGGGCCGATGCGGCCATCGGCCTCGGCGGCATTAATCATTGCCAAACCGATACGGTCCTTGACCGAGGCCAGCGGATTGAAGAATTCGCATTTGCCGACAATGTCCGCATTGCATGGGCTGTCTGCGGTCAAGCGGGACAGACGAACAAGCGGCGTGGCACCGACGGTGTCCGTTAAATCGTTATAGATACGACCCCGGAACGAGATGGTTTCAGAGGCGGTCTGCTGCTCGTTCATGGGTGCGGGGTCTTTCTAAATTGAAAAATCGAGATTGCTGCGGCCTTCGCTGACGATTTTCGACGTCGCCGCGTTGTCACACAAATCATCAATGGAAATATTATCAAGCTCAGTCATGACACCGGCTTGCAGGCGGATCCACATGGGCCGGACCACCTTGATCCCTAATTCCGACCCCTGCGCGTCCTGAATTGGATCGTCGCTGGTCTCAAGATCACGGACGACCCGGACGATGTCACCGACCGAAATGCGGCGCCGCTCGCGGGCCAGGCGGTAGCCGCCGCGCGGCCCGCGCACCCCGATCAGGATGTTCGAGCGGACCAGTTGCTGCAAGGCCTGTTCCAGATAACGCCGGGGAATTTCCTGACGCCGTGTGATCTCGCGGCTTTGCACCGGCTCACTGGTGGCGTGATAAGCGATATCGAGAACCGCCTCGATCGCGTAGAGCATTTTCTTCGACAGGCGTAACATGTATCCCTAACCCTTCCCCGATAGACCCGTAGAGCCAAAACCGCCATCGCCGCGTGCGCTTGCGGGCAAGGCCGCAACCTCTTCCCACTGGGCGCGGCTGACCGGCGCGATAATCATCTGGGCGATCCGCATGCCGCGCTCGATGGTGAATATTTCGGTTCCGTGATTGATAAGAATGACGCTGATTTCACCACGGTAGTCGGCATCGATGGTACCGGGCGTGTTGAGCACCGTGACCCCTTGTTTTAGCGCCAACCCGGAACGCGGCCTGACTTGTGCCTCGAAGCCGGGCGGCAGGGCGATGGCGATGCCCGTGGCGACAACATCCCAGGCACCAGGGGCTATGGATTGCGGACCATCGATCGCCGCCAGCAAATCCATACCGGCACTGGCCGCAGTCGCGTAGGCGGGTAAATCCAGGCCATCGCAATTGCGCAAGCGCTTGATTTGAACGCTCAGGGGGCTCACGGCTGTTGGTCTCCGGACATTTGATCCACGGTGTCGGCGATGCGGTCGGCGAGTTTGCTGGCGACGGCTTGTTTCGACATTTTCGGCCAGTCCTCAACGCCGTCTGCGGAAATCAGATGCACTGTATTGTCATCGCCGCCAAAGGTGCCGCTGGCTGGCGAGACA
Source organism: uncultured Rhodospirillaceae bacterium (assembly GCA_965603695.1). Classification (GTDB taxonomy): domain Bacteria; phylum Pseudomonadota; class Alphaproteobacteria; order Rhodospirillales; family JABHCV01; genus JACNJU01. Next base: position 4,233 of record CBFDEA010000002.1, read on the forward strand.
TCATTGGCGATGATCCAGTCGCAGCCCTTGGAAAGTCGTTTGCTTGTGGCATGGCTAATAAGGTCATCTGTTTCGGCAGCGAAACCGATGACCAGGGCCGGGCGTGTGTTACTTGCCGCCGCAAGCGTCGCCAGGATATCCGGATTGAGGGTCAGTTCCAGGGGCGCTGGGGCGGAACTGTTTTTTTTCAGTTTCGCAGGCGCGTTCTCGAGGCTGCGCCAGTCTGACACGGCGGCGGCGCAGACGGCGATATCGGTTGGCAGGGCATTTTCACAGGCGCGCAGCATATCGCGGGCGCTTTGCACGTGAATGACCGAAACCCCGGCGGGGTCTGGCTCGCTGGTTGGTCCCGACACCAGGGTCGTTTCGGCACCAAGCCCGGCCAAGGCCGCGGCAATGGCGTGGCCCTGCTTGCCCGATGAACGGTTGGCGATATAACGAACCGGGTCGATGGCCTCATGCGTCGGGCCGCTGGTAACCAGGGCACGCTTGCCGCCGAGACGCTTGGCCTGGTTAAAAAAACTTGTTACGGCCCGGGCAATGTCTGCGGGTTCGCTCATGCGACCGAAACCGAATTCGCCGCAGGCCATCTCGCCTTGTCCCGGGCCGATGACCATGACGCCGCGCTGGCGCAGGGTCTCGACGTTTTTTTGGGTCGCCGGATGGTTCCACATCTGGACGTTCATGGCCGGGGCGACCATCACCGGTTTGTCGGTGGCGAGCAGCGTCGTGGTGGCCAGGTCGTCGGCCAGTCCCATCGCCATCCTGGCCAGGATATGAGCGGTGGCCGGGGCGACGACGATCAGGTCGGCGGAGCGTGAAAGCTCGATATGACCCATTTCATTCTCATCATTAAGGGAAAACAGGTCTTCATAGACCTTGTCGCCACTGAGGGCGGCGAGGGCCAGTGGGGTGACAAATTGTGACCCGCCCCGGGTCAGGATGCAGCGGGTCGCAACGCCTTGATCCCTTAAGTCACGGATCAACTGCGGGGATTTAACGGCGGCGATGCCTCCCGAAACAATGAGTAAGACGCGGTTTGCCACTATTTGCTGAGCCTTCAAAATATTTAACGGGAATTTGGTGTGGTTAATTTAGGGTCCGCCAGCCTCGCTGGCAAGGGGGTATTTAGCGAATAGCCAGAACGACAAGGCTGGCGAAAACCGCGGCAACGACAATGAGCATCAGCGGGCCGACGCTGAAACGGTTGCCGCCCTTAAGGGCGCGGACGGTTTCGGGGTGCAAGCGGATGCGTCCGTGCGCCAACTCGGCGGTGGCGCGGTCGAGGTTTTCAAGGAGCCGAGGCAGACGCGAAAATGCCCCCGACAGGGTGCTTGCGGCCTCAATCAGGCGGGCCTCGGGACCGAGATGGGATATCACCCATTGTTCGATCAGTGGCTTCGCCATCAGCCACATATTGGCCTCCGGGTTAAGCTTGCGGCCGGTGCCCTCGGCAGTCAGCATGGTTTTTTGCAATAACAAAAGCTGTGGCTGGGTTTCCATGTTGAAGGTCTTGGTAATCGAGAACAACTGGCCTAACAACGTGGCGATGGAAATTTCGTTCTGCGGTAAATCGAGAATAGGCTCGGCGATGGAGCGACAGGCCTGGGTGAAGGTATCGACGGACTGGTCGGCGGGAATCCAGCCGGCCTCGAAATGAATCTCGGCGGTACGGCGATAATTTCGCGTCAGAAACGAGAGCAATAACTCGCCCAGATGACGGCGGGTCTTGGCATCGAGCCTGCCCATAATGCCGAAATCAACAGCCGCCAGACCGCCGTCGGGACGCACGAACATGTTGCCCGGGTGCATGTCGGCATGGAAGAAGCCATCACGGAACACTTGCAGGAAAAAAGCCTCGGCGGATTTCTGCAAGAGGGCGTTGGTATCGTGTCCGGCGGCGTTAAGGGCGCTGATATCATCGATAGGAATGCCGTGCACCCGCTCGGTGGTCAGGACCTTCTGGCCGGTCAAACGCCAATCGACGGCGGGGACGGAAAAGTTCTCGTCGCCGATGAAATTTTCCTGTAGTTCGGCGGCGGCGGCGGCTTCGAAGCGTAGGTCCATTTCCATTTCGATGGACTTGGCCAGGGTCCGCACGGTTTCAACCGGGCGCAGCCGCCGGTATTCCGGCTTGGCGACTTCGACCAGTTCGGCGACCCAGAACATCAGATCGACATCACGCCGGAAGGCTTCCTCAATGTCAGGCCTGAGCACCTTGACGGCGACTTCCCGGCCATCATGGGTGATGGCGAAATGAACTTGGGCGATAGAGGCGGCGGCGATGGGTTTATCGTCAAATTCTTTAAACAGCGCGGCCATGGGCTTGGCGAACTCGGCCTCGATGATGGCCCGGGCCTGGGCCGTGGGGAACGCCGGCAGGCTGTCCTGCAATTCCGACAAGTCGGCGGAAAATTCTTCACCGAGCAGGTCCGAGCGGGTCGACAGGGCTTGTCCCAGCTTGATGAAGCTCGGCCCCGCCTGTTGCAGGGCCAGGGCCAGACGCTGGCCGGGTCGGCCTTTGCCGCGGCGCGAAAACAGGCGGGCCAGAGCGATGGCCGGGCCACCAATTTCAAGGCGCTCAAGGACCATCAGGGCATCGTGACGGGCGAGAATGCGGGCGATAGCAAACAGCCGGGTGATGTTTCTGAAGGAGCGATTCATCCTAGACTCGCCAGGCGGAATGAATGGCGGCGATGCCGCCACTCAGGTTGTCGTAGGTGACTTGCTCAAGCCCGGCGTCACGGATCATTTGGGCGAAGGTTTCCTGGTCGGGAAACTGGCGGATGCTTTCGGCCAGATAGCGATAAGAATCCTCGTCATCGGCGACGACTTTACCGAGCCACGGCAGTAATTTGAAGGAATAGGTATCGTAAAGGCCTTCAAGCAACGGCAGCGCGACCTGGCTGAATTCAAGGCACAGGAAATGGCCACCAGGTTTCAAAACCCGGCGAGCCTCTTTCAGGGCGTTCTCGATATGGGTAACGTTGCGGATGCAGAACGCCGTCGTATAGGCATCGAAAGAGTTGTCGGGAACGGGTAGATTTTCGGCGTCTCCATTGAGCCACTCGATGCCTTTGAGGATACCCTGGTCGATGGCACGGTCGCGCCCGACGCCCAGCATTTCATCATTAATATCGCAGACGCAGACATCGCCGCCGCCGGCTTTCAGGAACTTGAAGGCAATATCGCCGGTACCGCCGCCGACATCGATCAGCTTCATGCCGGGGCGCGGCCCGAGGCGACTGATGAAGGACGATTTCCACAACCGGTGGACGCCCATGCTCATCAGGTCGTTCATCAGATCGTAGCGCGAGGCGACATTGTCGAAGACGCCGCGGACCATCGCCGCCTTGTCGTCCGCATTGACGGTGGCAAAGCCGAAATGGGTTGTCGCCTGGTCGTCCTGTGGATTGGATTTATCGTTCTTTATCGTGGCCATAGCGGCACCATAGCCGAAGCCGTTAAAAGGCGCTAGGTTAGCCTTCCTCTGCGGCAAAAAAGATCAGATCATGCCCGAATTACCCGAAGTCGAAACCGTAAGAAGGGGCCTGGCCCCGGTTCTTGAAGGCCGCCGCATCGCCCGCGCCGTTGCCCGCAGGCCAGACCTGCGCTTTGCCTTGCCCGATGGCTTCGGCCAGCGGCTGACCGGGCGTACGGTGACCAGGGTCGCCCGCCGTGCCAAGTTCCTACTGGTCGAACTCGACAACGGGGCAACCCTGATTTGCCATCTTGGGATGTCGGGAAGTTTCCGTATCTACGAAGCGCCCGCGCCAGAACTGGCAAAGCACGATCATGTCATTCTGACCACCGATCAGGGGGTCGAAATTCGCTATAACGATCCCCGCCGCTTCGGCTTCATGGATCTCGTCGAAGTCGGACAGTTGGCCAGTCATGGGATGCTCAAGGACATCGGGCCGGAGCCCCTTGGAGACGATTTTAACGCAGATGTACTGGGTCAAGCCTTGGACGGCCGCTCAAGCCCGGTCAAGGCGGCCCTGCTCGACCAGTCGGTGGTTGCCGGACTGGGCAATATCTATGTGGCGGAGGCCCTTTTCCAGGCCGGGATTTCGCCCAAACGTAAAGCCGCTACCATCAAGGGGGGGCGGGCTGAGAAGTTATACGAGGCTATCGTCGATGTCCTGACCAGGGCGATTGCCGCCGGCGGTTCTTCGATCAGCGATCACCGCCAGACCAGTGGTGAACTAGGATACTTCCAGCATAATTTCGCCGTCTATGGGCGGGCAGGACAAGCCTGTCCGGGATGCGATTGCGATATCACAAAAACGGGCGGCATTCGTAAAATCCAGCAATCGGGTCGCTCGACATTCTATTGTGCGAAGCGGCAAAGGTAGGTAAACCAAAGGTCATGAAAAGCGCATATCATTTTGTCAGGCTGCTGGTCTTCGTGTTGTTTGTCGCGGGCCCGCTGGCCGCCGCCGCAGAAGATCAATTTCTCAGCGTCATCGAAGACTTGCCGCTGATGACGGGTCTCAACGAAATCGATGGCGGGGTGATGGTTTTCGACAGCCCGGCCGGGCGCATCGTCGAGGCCCTGACCATGGGCGGTGTCAGCAAAGACGCGGTGCTCACTTATTATAAGGAAACGCTGCCACAATTGGGTTGGCAGGAAACAGCACCGGGCGCGTTCACCCGCGAGGGCGAAATATTAAAGCTGGAATTTCCGCCGACGCTGGCTATATCAGGTGCCGCGCAGTCTGCCATCAGCGTCCGCTTCATGCTTTCACCCGTTCAATAAAACGTATTTAAGGAGAGCCAAATGGCTTTTGCCAACATTATTGTAGAAACCAGGGGTCGGGTCGGCCTGATTACCCTCAACCGACCAAAGGCCATGAATGCCCTCAACGCGGCCCTGATCGGCGAACTGGCTGAAGCCCTCGACAGTTTCGAGGCGGATCAGGATATCGGCGCCATCGTTCTGACCGGTTCCGAGAAGGCTTTTGCCGCCGGTGCCGACATTCTGGAGATGAGAGACAATACATTTGCCGGCAATTATCTGAAAAACTTCATTTCCGACGGCTGGGAACGCATCACCACCTGCCGTAAGCCGGTGATTGCCGCCGTTGCCGGTTACGCCCTTGGCGGTGGCTGCGAGGTCGCCATGATGTGCGACTTCATCCTCGCTGCCGATAACGCCAAATTCGGCCAACCGGAAGTCACCATCGGCACCATTCCAGGGGCTGGCGGGACACAACGCCTGACCCGCGCGGTCGGCAAGGCGAAAGCCATGGAAATGTGTCTGGGCGGTCGCATGATGGACGCGCAGGAGGCCGAACGGGCGGGCCTGGTTAGCCGGATCATTGCCGCCGACGATTTGATTGAAGAGGCCATGAAGGCGGCAGAAGCCATTGCCAAGCTGTCTCGACCGATCGTGATGATGGCCAAGGAAGCGGTTAATAGCGCCTATGAGACGACCCTCTCACAAGGGGTTCTTTTCGAGCGCCGACTGTTTCACGCGACGTTTTCCACGCAGGACCAGAAAGAAGGAATGACGGCTTTCGCCGAAAAGCGCCAGCCAGCCTTCAAGAACCAGTAGGCGAGAGTCTCAATACGGCGCAATAGCAGGCTTGACGGCCCATACAATGGGCTATATAAGCCTGCCTTCAATTGCACAGACCCAAAGTTAGAATTACGGAAATCCAGATTATGGCTAATCACGCATCGACCAAGAAAAGCATCCGCCAGATTGAACGACGTACCGCCGTCAATAATGATCGTCGCACCCGCACCCGCACATTTGTGCGTAAGGTCGAGGAAGCCATCGCTGGCGGCAATCAGGACGACGCCGCCGCCGCACTGAAAGCCGCGCAGCCGGAAATGATGCGCAGCGCCCAGAAAGGCATCTTTCACAAGAACACGGTTTCACGGAAGATTTCGCGCCTGTCGGCCCGCATTAAAGCGATGGCCGCCTGAAGCAAGTTCCTTAATTCAGGACCCGAAGTTTTAAAGGCCGCTGGCAATTGTCAGCGGCCTTTTTCGTGGCCGATTGCCCAGGTCTTTTTTATGAGGCGGGGACTCGAATAAGGGGGGGCTGTCAAGGCAATTATTTTCAACGTTCCCCTTACGATCACGTTGCATGTCGGGGCGCGGCTCTGTAGTTTATCTCTCAAGCGACGGGGCAACCCGCGCGGTGTCCGATAGTTACTCCAAAGTATTTGACTCTCTAAAATTAAGTAAAATTTTATGTAATATTTAGGTGTTTCAATAATGCTTAATTTTATGGGATAACAATTCTAGTACTGCGAAGCATGCTGCGTGACAAAAGAAAATATAAAATAACAGAGGGCAATTTCAACATCTGGCCGTCATCAGACAGACGGCTTCGTCGAGAGAAAGAAACAATACGAAAACGCGACTATACTTAAATCCCAATGCCAAAATGGCAGGATGGACACACTGGGGTGGGGGTGTTCTTTCATAATTCGGGGTTTTGAAATCAGGTGAACGGGGGCGAGAAAGTCCCTGGATTGTTTGCCGGATTTCCTGGCGGGAATGAGACGTTCTTGCTGGCGCGGCGGCTATTGTTTCTTGAAGATGTTGATATCCGGGGGCGTGAGAATAGATGACGAACGAAACGATTGGTGACCTGCACGAAGAGAATTGGCGGCAGGTCTGCGAAAGCCTCAGGTCTGAAATAGGCGAGGCCGCGTATCAAAGCTGGGTTAAGCCGATGACCATCCGGGGCGTCGCAGATGGTGCCGCGCGCATTTCTGTGCCCACCCGTTTCATGCGTGACTGGGTTGTCGCCCACTATGTTGAGCGTCTTGGCGCTTTATGGACTGCCCTTGATAAGGCTATCGAGTGCGTCGATATCTCAATCCAGCCCGAACGCGCCCTTAAACCCGCCGAGAGTGCGGCCAAGACGACTGCCTCAGGTACTGCCGCCGCGACCGGCGCAGCCAATGTCGTGACCAATGGCGCAACTCATGGCGTCGCCCAGGCCGATACCCGTCGGGCTTCTGATATAGGTCAGGTCGGCATTAGCGGGCCGCTGGATTCCCGTTTTACGTTTGATAATTTCGTTGTTGGTAAGCCAAACGAATTCGCCTATGCCGCTGCCCGGCGAGTCGCCGAAGCGGCCTCCGTTCCGTTTAATCCGTTGTTCCTTTATGGCGGTGTCGGCCTTGGCAAGACCCACTTGATGCACGCCATCGCCCAGCATATTTGTCGCCAGGACCCGAAGCGCACGGTTATCTACCTGTCGGCGGAAAAGTTCATGTATCGTTTCATCCGGGCGCTTAAAGAACAAAACACCGTCGATTTCAAGGATATGTTCCGCAATGTCGATGTCCTGATGATTGATGATGTCCAATTTATCGGCGGCAAGGGTGCGACCCAGGAAGAATTTTTCCACACCTTCAACGCGCTGGTTGACCAGGGTCGACAGATCGTCATTTCTGCCGACAAGTCACCGTCCGACCTTGAAGGTATGGAGGAGCGCCTGCAGTCACGGCTTAACTGTGGTTTGGTCGCCGATATTCATGCCACCACCTACGAGCTGCGCCTCGGTATTCTGCAATCGAAGGCTGAACAGCTTAAAGTTGACGTGCCACAGAAGATGATGGAGTTCCTCGCCCACAAGATTACCGCCAATGTCCGGGAACTTGAAGGCGCGTTAAACCGGGTCGTCGCCCATTCCCAACTCGTCGGCCGGGAAATCACGCTAGAGACGGCGCAAGAAGTCCTGCATGATCTGCTGCGCGCCAATGACCGCCGCGTGACCATCGAGGAAATCCAGAAACAGGTCGCCTCGCACTTTAATATTCGCGGTTCCGACATGCATTCGGCCCGGCGCGCCCGCTCCGTCGCCAGGCCGCGTCAAGTCGCTATGTATCTGGCAAAACAGCTGACATCCAGGTCGCTGCCGGAAATCGGACGCAAGTTCGGCGGCCGCGATCACACCACCGTCATGCATGCGGTGAAAAAGGTCGAAGAGCTGCGCGAGTGCGATAGCTCGTTCGCCGAAGACGTCGAACTGCTGAGGCGTATGCTCGAAGGCTGAGGCCGCATTACTCAAGCTAGAAATCCCGGGATTTATCAACTCATTCCGGGGTGCGGAAAAGACTTCTGATTTTAAGCCCATTTGCTATACTGTCGCGGTCCTCATCGGGGGGGCAGGATTCGGTCCGTTGTCGGCTTGCATGCAGCCTTTCAGGCGCTGTTTACGGCCAGCGGACGGGTTCTCTAAAACCATAATTGAACGTTAAGACTTAAACATGAAATTTACCATTGAACGGGCGGCGTTGTTGAAATCTTTGGGCCATGTCCAGAGCGTTGTCGAGCGCCGCAATACCATACCCATTCTTTCCAACGTCAGAATTGAAGCCGGCGAAGGCCGCCTTAGTCTCAACGCCACTGACATGGACCTGGACATCGTCGAGCAGATTGACGCCGATGTGGGCCAGCCGGGGGCGACGACCGCCCCGGCGCTGACCCTTTATGAAATTGTCCGCAAATTGCCCGAAGGCTCGCAGGTAGAATTTGACAGTGACGGCGAAGGCCAGCTGACGATCAAGTCCGGACGCTCGCGCTTTACCCTGACCTGCCTTCCCACCGACGACTTCCCGGTTATGTCCGGTGGCGAGATGGGCCATACGTTTTCCCTGCCAGCGGCTGAAATACGCGGTCTCGTCGATCGTACCCGTTTCGCCATTTCGACGGAGGAAACCCGCTACTATCTGAACGGCATTTATTTGCACGCCGCCGAGCGTGACGGCACCAAGGTTTTGCGGGCGGTGGCGACGGACGGTCACCGTTTGGCCAGTGTCGAGGGGCCCTTGCCGAGCAGCGCCGAAGGTATGCCCGGTGTCATTATTCCGCGCAAGGCAGTCGGCGAACTGCGCAAGTTGATTGAAGATACCGTCGATGAAGTCGCCGTCGAACTTTCGGAAACAAAAATCCGCTTTACCTTTGACGGAGTGACCCTGACCTCGAAGCTGATCGATGGCACGTTCCCCGATTACGAGCGGGTTATCCCGGCCGGTAACGACAAGGAGATGATCGTCAATTGCAAGATCTTCGCCGAGGCGGTCGACCGGGTCTCGGCTATTTCAAGTGAAAAGTCCCGGGCCATCAAGCTCGCCTTGTCTGAAGGCATGCTGGTGCTTTCCGCCTCCAGCCCCGAATCGGGCACGGCGACGGAAGAACTGGAAGTCGACTATCACGGCGACTCTATGGAGATTGGCTTCAATTCCCGTTATCTGCTCGATATCACCCATCAGATCGAAGGCGACAGCGCCCGCTTTACCTTGGCCGACGCCGCGGCACCGACGATTTTAAGCGAAACCGATGACACCAGTGCGCTTTATGTGCTGATGCCCATGCGAGTGTAATGATCTATTCGCCAGGACTGGCTAGACAGCAAACAGAAACCGGCAGTGCTGGTGAGCAGCGGGCGGCTATTGCGCCTGGAGCATCCGTTGCCCGTTTAACACTGACGGATTTCCGTTGTTACACCAGTCAACGTATTGAGACTGGACCGGGGCCGATTGTTCTGTGCGGGCCGAACGGGGCGGGCAAGACGAATGTTCTTGAAGCGCTGTCGTTTCTGGTTCCGGGGCGTGGCTTGCGGGGTGCCAAGCTGGCCGATATTTCCCGCCGTGATCCCGCTTCCGGCGAGCCCTCGGGTAAGCTCTGGGCCGTTGCCGCGAAGCTTGCAACCCGCAGCGGCGCGCTCGATGTTGGAACCGGCAGAGAGGCGCAACAGGCGGGCAAGCGCGAAAAACGGGTCGTTCACATTGACGGTGCCGCCGTGCGCTCACAAGCGTTGTTGGCCGAAATTTTAAGCGCCCAGTGGTTGACGCCGCAGATGGACAGGTTGTTTCTCGAAGGTGCTTCGGCGCGCAGACGCTTCCTCGACCGCTTGGTTTTCGGTGCCGATCCGGCCCATGCAGGCCGGGTTTCGGCTTATGAGCATGCCATGCGCGAACGTTCTCGTCTGTTGCGCCATGGCCAGTCCGACAGCGGCCGCCCTGCCGACCCGCAGTGGCTGAGCGTCCTGGAGGAAACCATGGCCAGTAAAGGCGTCGCCGTCAGTGCCGCCAGAGTGGATATGGCCGCCCGGCTCGATGAAGCAGCCGGTCAGGCCGCCGCGGATGGCGCTTTTCCGGGAGCCGCCGTCAGTGTTACGGGGACGCTTGAGCAGTGGCTCGCGATCGGTCCGGCGCTGGAGGCCGAAGAGCGCATGAAAAAGGCCCTCGGCCAAAGCCGTCGGGCAGAGCGCGAAAACGCGACCGCTCCGGTCGGTCCGCACCATAGCGATATGGCGGTGCGTCACTTGGGCACCGGGCAGGTCGCCGAACTTTGTTCGACCGGCGAGCAAAAAGCATTGCTGATCGCGCTGATCCTGGCCAATGCTCGCTTACAGGGGGCCGCGCGGGGTTCGTTGCCGCTGCTGTTTCTCGACGAAGTGGCGGCGCATCTGGACGAAACCCGGCGTCAGGCCTTGTTTGAAGAAATCATCCGCCTTGGCCTTCAGGCCTGGATGACCGGAACCGATACCGCCTTGTTCGCCCCGTTAAAGGACGAGGCTCAATTTTTTGGCGTTGCAGACGCCGTGATAACGCCCATTTAAACGGGCAGGAAAAGAGCAAACCATGACAGATGAACCGACCATTGAAGAAACCCCCAAGACCGGAGACGACGTCTACGATTCTGGCTCCATTAAAGTGCTTAAGGGGCTGGACGCGGTACGCAAGCGCCCCGGCATGTACATCGGCGACACCGATGACGGATCGGGTCTTCACCATATGGTTTACGAAGCCGTCGATAATGCCATCGATGAGGCGCTGGCCGGTCATTGCGACCGGGTCGATGTTGTCCTCAACGCCGATGGTTCGGTCACGGTCGGCGATAATGGCCGCGGTATTCCCGTCGATATTCATAAAGAAGAAGGTATTTCGGCTGCCGAAGTGATCATGACGCAGCTCCACGCGGGCGGCAAATTCGATCAGAATTCCTACAAGGTGTCGGGCGGCCTGCACGGGGTCGGCGTTTCCGTCGTCAACGCGCTGTCGTCGTGGCTGGAACTGAGAATCTGGCGTAATGGCAAGGAATACGCGGTCCGTTTTGAACATGGCGATACGGTCAAGTCCCTCACAGAGGTCGCCGAAGCGCCGCCGGCGACTAATAAAGAAGGCCCCAAGACCGGCACCGAACTGACGTTTATGCCATCAACCGAAACCTTCACGATGATCGACTTCGATTTCGCCACCCTGGAGCATCGCTTGCGCGAGCTGGCGTTCCTTAATTCGGGGGTTTACTTGCGCCTGACCGACGCCCGCCATGTCGACGATAACGTCGTCGATCTGCACTATGAAGGCGGCCTTCAGGCTTTCGTTGAATACCTGGACAAGTCGAAGAACGCCATCAACCAGGCACCGCTTGTGGCATTTGGCGAAAAGGACGGCATATCCGTCGAAATGGCCCTGCAATGGAATGACAGCTATCACGAAACGACGCTGCCCTTCACCAACAACATCCCGCAGCGCGATGGCGGCACCCATCTCGCCGGTTTTCGCGGCGCCATGACCCGAACCATTAACAAATACGCTCAGTCCAGCGGTATCGCCAAAAAGGAAAAGGTGGCGATTACCGGCGACGATGCGCGCGAGGGCCTGACTTGCGTGTTGTCGGTCAAGGTCCCTGATCCCAAGTTCTCGTCGCAGACCAAGGACAAGCTGGTGTCATCGGAAGTGCGGCCGATCGTCGAAAGCATTGTCGGCGATCAACTTGACCAGTGGTTCGAAGAGCATCCCGGCGAAGCCAAGGCGGTCCTTGGCAAAATTGTCGAAGCCGCCGCGGCCCGCGAGGCGGCCCGCAAGGCGCGCGAATTGACGCGTCGCAAAGGGGCGTTGGATATGGCTTCGTTGCCGGGAAAACTGGCCGATTGTCAGGAGCGCGATCCGGCGCTTTCCGAACTGTTCATCGTCGAAGGTGACAGTGCCGGCGGCTCGGCCAAGCAAGGTCGCCATCGCAAAAATCAGGCGATCCTGCCGCTGCGCGGTAAAATCCTCAATGTCGAGCGGGCCCGCTTCGACAAGATGCTGTCCTCGGCGGAAATCGGAACCCTGATCGCCGCCATGGGCACCGGCATCGGTCGTGATGATTTCAATCCCGACAAGTGCCGTTATCACAAAATCATCATCATGACCGATGCTGATGTTGACGGTAGCCACATCCGCACCCTGCTTTTGACCTTCATCTATCGGCAGATGCCGGAACTGATTGAACGCGGCTATCTGTATATCGCCCAGCCGCCACTTTACCGGGCCAAGCGCGGCTCGTCAGAGGTTTACCTGAAAGATGACGAGGCGCTGGAAGATTATCTGTTGTCGTCCGCCGTCAATGAAGGAACGGTGATGACCACCCATGACGGCGACCAACTTGCCGGTGCCGACCTGCGTCATCAAGTTGAAGAGGCGCGAAGCATGAAAGTGCTGCTCGACAGACTTTCGCGCCATGTGCCAATTAGAATTATCGAACAGGCGGCTATAATGGGGGCGCTTAATCCGCAAATTTTGTCCGACGCGGTACACGCCAAGGAAATTGGCGATTATGCCGCGACGCGTCTTGATGCCTTGGAGGTTGAGGCCGAACGCGGCTGGATTGGCACGGTTCTGGATGATGGCGGCCTGGCTTTCACGCGGACCTTGCGCGGCGTCGACGAGCGTCACATCGTCGATAGTGCTTTGATTAGAAGTGCCGAGGCCCGCAAGCTCGATGAAAAAGCCGGGGTTTTACAAAAACTTTATGCGCGCCACGGCAAGCTTGTCGTCAAGGAAAAGGAATACGACATCACCGGCCCGGTGTCCCTGGTCGAAAACATTATGCTTGCCGGGCGTAAAGGCACGGCCATGCAGCGCTACAAGGGTTTGGGCGAAATGAATCCGGAACAGCTTTGGGAAACGACGCTTGATCCCAATGTGCGCTCGCTGTTGCAGGTCAAGGTCACTCATGCCGACGCCGCCGAGGAGGTGTTCTCGACGCTGATGGGCGACATGGTCGAACCGCGCCGCGATTTCATTCAGGCCAACGCCCTGAAAGTCGCAAACCTAGACGTCTGATCGGGGCTTGCTGTTGTGCGGACTGTACGCGGCCAGCAAGGTGACTATGGAGACGGAAGACCGTGAAGCGCCAGAGGCGATAGTCTCTTTCGAAAAAGATTTCTTCGGAAGGGTCGAAGGGAGCCATTTCAAACTTCGAGAGGATTCCGGCGACGCGGTGAATATTATACTGTTGCTTGAATCACAAATCTTAGCCTGACAATACCGGGATTAGTTACGCTTTGAAGTCACCGGAAGGTTGGTTTCCCTGAATTAGCATCATTCTTTATTTCCCCCGGACCCTGAGCGGCTCTCCTGATCGCGCAATTCCGTTTCCTGTTCCCCGGACAATCCCAAACTTCTTCCCTCACTCAGCACGAACGCCAAAGGTGATCCGCGGCTGAGACGATAGGACGCCCACATCACCGCGATTAATGCGGCCCTAGGTGCATAAACGAGCAACGGGACGTTATGAGTATTAAGGACGGCCTGGTTAAACGCGATGGATTGCTTGGCGGACGGCATAGCGCCTTCGATGGGGATAGTGAAATAGCGCATATCGGCCGCTTCGGTCTCGGCGCGGTGAAGAGCAGCCGTGGCCGCGGGTGTCGCGAGGTCGATAACGGAGCGGAACCCGAAAATTTTAAATTCACTTATGCGCGTGACCGGCTGGCCGAAGGTCGCTAACAGATAGGGTATCGCCCGGCCCGGCCCTGGAACGGCAATGCCATATCCCATTTTACCAGGAAGCTTCATGGATTTAAGGCCGAGGGATTGTTCAACCGGACGGCCATCGGCGGCGATAATATCGTCGTCGCTTCGGGACTTCTCACCGTCGCCCCACCAGCCACACGCGTGCGCTGGATTAGCCAGCAGTAACAGCGCGGGTAGTAATAGAAAACGGGCGGCGACCATAGGGTTTCACAGGAATCTGATTTAGGGTTAGGCGGAAAGTTTCAGGCTTTTTTGCGCTTCATCGATAAGCTCTTGCAGGGTCTCTTTTTCGAAATCCATGTAGCCCTTCGTGACCTCACAGAATTGCGCGTAGAAAATATGTTTTGATAATGAAGTGACCGTGTCACAGAAGTTGGCCACCCATTGCGACAAATGCTCGTCATAAAACTTCTTTTCGATGCTTAAAATATTGCAGGCCAGTTCGTCGTCTTCATTGACCCACGCATCGCACTCTTTCTTTAGGAGCTGCTGCATGAATTCAAACTCGGCGCTGATATGATCGGGCATGCCGCCAAAGCCGTCGTCGATTTCCATTCCAGCGGCCTGCATGAACTTTTTCACGGCAACGGTTTGGTCACCCCAAAGGGCTTTTTTCTCTCCGAATCTGACATCACAATGCATGGATTCATGAGGCGAAATATGGTTGCTCGGGCCGATGAAAAGTCTGGTGTATTCAATGGCCAGATCTTCAACAAGTTGTCTGTGTGGGGTTTCCCCAAACATTTCATCAAGTGACAAGCCAAGAGCCTTGAGGGAGCCGGAAAATTCCGGCTCCCCAAGCTTTAGCAAGAGAAGCCCCGATGGCGCCTCCCGGAAAACATCGGCCAGCAGACCATACACGTTGGCTCTCGCCATCGCCATTTCGGCCATGTTGTTCCGGGATTCTACCATCGTTTCTTCTCCTCGTTGTTTGAGTTGTTTAGGCCTTGGAGACCTTGACAACCGTATCCATCCAGCGCTGCGCCCCACCGATTGGATCGGTGCTGTTTGGTATGATCGCGTTGGGATGAACGCCATGTTTTTTCCACGTCATGTTCTTGGCGTCCGGATCGGTGGAAGCACCACCCTCTCCGTTGATCGGGTCGCTTTTGCCCGATCCGTAGATACCCGAGAACTTTCTGCCAAAGTGGTGAGAGATGGCGATGACACCGGGAATGATGCCTTCGGTGACGTAGGCAGTAGTCGTGATTTCGCCGATACTGCTTTTCACCTTGATCGAATCACCATCCTTGATGCCGCGATCTGCGGCTGTCTTGCCGTTGATCCAGGCCGGGTTGTCGTGCTTGATCTCGGACAACCACTTACATTGGGTGGTACGGGAATGTGTGTGCACGGCGACCTTGTAGGTGGTCAGGACCATATCGTCCTCAGCCATCGCTTCGTGTTCAGGCGTCGGTGTATAGGTCGGGAACGCCGGCATGCCTTTCTTGACGAAGTTGTCGGAGTAGAAGTCAAGAAGCCCCGACTTGACGAACGACGTGTTCGGCGGATAGGCCTTACGCGGAGTCCCTTCAATGTCCTGAGCAACGTAGGCCGATTTCGCTCCATCGGTCTCGAGATACTTGGCATCTGCGCCAACTCCGGCCTTCTTGTGGTTCCAGTAAACGCCGGTATCCTTGTCTAGGATAACGCCGTCGCCGGAAACATCGGCCTTGGCCTCATAGAAACCATAGTTTGGTTTGCCATTGGGGTCGTGCCAGACGCCTTTCTTGACCATGTAATCGAAGCCACCGGCTTCCTTGACGCCGGGCGTCATATCGCAGGTCTGCTTGACGAAGTCCTTCTTGCTCGAATAGACGAGCTCGAAGCCAAGCCGTTTGGCTAACTCCGGCCATACGTCACCCTGACACCGCGCCTCGCCAAGCGGCTTGACGAGAGGTTGACGAATGTAGTTCTCGCCGATCTGGCTGGCATCAACCATGTCTTCCCAATCCCACCGTTCAAGATAGGTGACGTCGGGCAGGATGATGTCGGCATACTGCGAGGATTCATCATAGGCAATAGTCGTGGTAATCAGGAACGGGAAGATGGTCTCGTCCTGGAACGCCTTGGCGGCCTCATTATTGTTGCCGTTGATGTAAGTCGGGTTGTAGCAACTCCACCAGTAGACATCCGGCCGACCATGACTGCCATCGATGATCATCGGAATGATCGACTGACTGACATGATGGGTTGGATAGGCCGCTTCACCAGGGAAACCATCCTTGATGTGCAAGCCCTTGCTGACCTTTGCCTTCTTCGAGGAGGGCGCTGTCCAGCTACCACCGACACCCATGATGCGGCCACCGGCCCGATCCAGGTTGTTGGTGACGGCGGCAAGCAACATCGCGGCGCGTTCCTGATCGGCACCGTGATAGTGCATGACCGTGCCACGATAGGTGACCAGACAAGCCGACTTGGCCTTGGCGAAGCCACGTGCGATCTCCTTGATCTTGGAGGCCGCAACACCGCTTTTCTTCTCGGCGAATTCAGGCGTGAATTCTGCGACCTGTTTCTTGACCGCTGCGATTTTCTCGGCCGTCGTCGCCCGGTGATCCGGTGTCACACGCATGTACTTGAAGTGGTCTTCCCTGAACAGTCCTTCGTTCATGATGACGTTGATCATCGCCAACATGACCAGACCGTCAAAGCCGGGCTTGATTGGAACCCATTCCGTCGACTTGGCGGCGGTGTTCGAAAGCCTGACATCGAAGGTGTAAAGCGGCACACCACGTTCGACCATGGCCCTGATCAGACGCTGCGAAGTCGGGATATGGTTGGTGTGGGTTTCGAACTGGTTGGAACCGAAGTTTACGACATAATCAGTCTTGTCGTAGTCCCAGTTGTCATACATGCCACCCC
>CBFDEA010000003.1:0-17312 GCA_965603695.1 uncultured Rhodospirillaceae bacterium
AAAATGGCAATTTTCTCGCCCGGCAAGGCGTCGAAATTGTCACTGACGAGACAGAAATCCAGGAACTTTTCGCCGTCCCCGTTATACAGATCTTCGCTCATCACCACATTGCACATGGCCAGCACGACGGCCAGATCGGTTCCGGGTTTAAGCGGTATCCAGCGGTCCGAATTTGCCGCCGTGTTCGATAGCCTGACATCGAACGTCACCATTTTGAGGTCGTTATCGACGGTTGCTTTGGCAAGCCGCTTGGCCAGAGAGACGAAATTGCTGCTGGCTTCAAGGACATTCGATCCGAAATTCAGGATATAGCGGGCATTCTCGAAATCCCAGTTGTCGGTGGTTGCCCCCCAGGTCAATTCATGGGCGGTCCAGCGGGCGCTCTGGCCCTCACAGGTCTGTTTGATAATCGAACCCGTGCCGTAGCTGGCCAGGAAAACATCGTCGATCAGTTTCTCGGCACTGGCTGAAATCCAGCCATGATGAAAGACGAATTTTTCCGGGGTGCCTTCGTTGCGGAATTTTATAAGACGAGCGCTAATATCGGTGAGCGCCTCGTCCCATGAAATTTGCTTCCATTGCCCCTGACCGCGTGGGCCGGTCCGCTTCAGTGGGCTGAGGATGCGGTCCGGATCGTAGACTTTTGCGGCCCCGCTCTGGCCCTTGGCGCAGACTTTCCCCTGGTTCCTGATGGAATCTGGATTGCCTTCGATTTTGACCAGCTTGCCGTCATCAATATAGCCAAGGATGGCGCAATGACTGGGGCATTGGCCGCAGATGCTGGGGATCGCCTTGTGCTGGGTGCCGCTAAGTTGTGAATAATCGGCGCCGCCTTGCTTCAAGGCCACATGCGCGTCGGCCACGGCCTTGCTGATCGGCAGTAGCTGCGTGCTGGCGGCGGCGACACCCAGTTTGAGGAAATTTCTACGGTCAACCATGGTTTTCTCCGTGTCTTGCTAAAGTGTCGTCGAGGCAGAGATTTGTCCGGCCACGACGATGACGTAGCGCAATGCAAAGCCGCCGATAAGAATGGCCAGCGGCACAATCACTTCGAGAGCCACAACCGTCTTGAACTGGCGGCCATAGATCAGCTTGGGGACGACCTGATAGAGTTCGATAATCAACGGGATCAGCAACCCGACAACGACGATCAGGCCCCAGAATAGAGGCGCAAGCTGGCCGCCCGGCAGGACGGTCGCCATGGCATATTTTGTATCGCCAATTGTCAAATGGGCAAACATGATGAACAGGAAGACGACCAACAGCTCACCACCGACCAACAGGGCGTCCGATGTGACCAACATATAGCTGCTGTTATCGTAATCGGCTCTAATCACGGGGTCCTTGCTTTTGCGCCTGAAGAACACGCCAAGCAGGATGATCGTGGCGACACCGGACGATAAGGCCGACAGCGTAAACAGCGCCGCAAGAATGGGCGAATTCCATAAGGGGCGCGCCGGCATCGCCCCCAGCATGATGCCCGTATAAACGGCGACGCCAACCCCCAAAGGCACCAGGACCCATGCCAGTCCCCGCCTGATCGGGGCAAGCCGGTCGCCAGGGCCCGCCGAAGGCGGCAGGAAGGTCGCTGCGTACAAAACACTGAGCATGATGAAAATGTTGAGAAACCAGGAACCGATCGACATCGGTGAGAGGTTGATAAGGTGGAACAGATTGAGAGCCCGGAACGGCTGTCCCAGTTCAAAGACGATCAGGAATGTTCCGAGCATCACCGGGATAGGCCCGATCAAAGCACCGCAGCGGGCGACGGCGAAACGCGACGCGCCAAATCCACCCTTACGCAACAGCACCGATCCGCTGACGGTGACGGCCCCGGCACCAAGTCCGGCCAGGAAGAAATAGGCAATAACTGGCAAACCCCAAGTGAGTTCATGCATGACTACCTTCTCTCCTTTTGTTTGCGGTGGGTCGTGATACGCACGTCGTACCAGCCACGATTGTTTTCATGCTCGTCGGAGTGATCGGCGCCGATGTAATAGACCTGAGGTTCCGTGCCCTTGCCGGGCCTGAGCACGGTCGTCGGGTTGGTCGCCAGCAATCTGGAAATTTCGCTTGTCGGATCGCTAAGGTCGCCGAAGATACGGGCTCCGCCGATACAGGCGTTGACACACGACGGGACCAATCCCTTGGTAACCCGGTGAATGCAAAAATCGCACTTTTCGACGACCTTGCTAACCGGGTTGAGGAACCGTGCATCGTAGGGGCAGGCCTGGACGCAATACTTGCAGCCGATGCATTGGCCGCTATCGACGACGACGATGCCGTCTTGCGGGCGCTTGTAGGTCGCCCCCGTCGGGCAGACATCGACGCACTGGGGATGGCGACAATGATTGCAAAGTCGCGGCAGGAAATGCCGCGAGACATTCGGATAGGTACCTTTTTCGGTATATTCGACCCACGAGCGGGTCACTCCCAGCGGCACATCGAATTCGGATTTACAGGCGACGCTACAGGTGTGACAACCGATGCAGCGGCGGGTGTCGATGAGCATGCCGTATTGTTTGTGTTTTTCCATGCCGGACTTAGGCGACGTCTCGGCGGAGGCCAACACCGCAGCGCTCGATGCGAGCGTGGCAACGGCGACACCGCCGGCCAGCTTCTGGACGAATTCCCTGCGGTTTGTTACCGGTTTTTTGTTGTTGCTCATGAGTTAGGCTCCTGACCATCCGATGGTGAGGCCTTCTTGAAGGCGTTGTCGCGCACATCGACCGGGCGGTGGACCAGGTTGTTGTGACATTCGATGCAGGTATTTTCTTCTTTCAAGGCGAGCTTGTGGGCGTTAACGCCGCGTTCGCGCTTGAATTTAATTTCTGCTTCGATGTGACACGTGCGGCAGGTAACACTGTCATATTCGAACATCCGGTCACGCACCCGGTAAGCGGTCGCGGCGCGTGGTGGGATCCAGTCTCCGGCCCGTTCGGCGTCGCGGTCTCGCATATGTCCGAATAAATCTGTGAAGCTGAGGAAATGGGTGTAGGCGTATGTCGTGTTCCACCAGCCTTCGGGCAGATGGCAATCGACGCAGGTGGCCTGGGATGTCTTGTCATCCGTCTCGGCCAGGTGTGGCCGGGTGGCGCTCAACCTGACGTCGGAATTGAATTCTGAGGGGAGGTGGCAATAATTGCAGACGGCGTCCTGGGCAACCACATTGCGGGTCACCGGTTCGTAGGCAATGACCCAGCTTACGAGCAGTAAAACAATAACACCGAGGGCAATGTTGACGACCTTGCGGTATTTAAAGAGGAAATCAAAAATGTCCACGGTAGCCCCCTGTTTTTTCATGAAAGCATGTGGCTTTCGGGGAGGAAGGAATTGCGCCCGGCCTGTGTTTTAAGACCGGGCGCGCCCCTGGTTTATTTAAGCATGGTCGCTTCAATGTCGGCCTTGGCGCCGAACCCGATTGTCATCGGGAAGGACACGTGGTGGCCACGGGTGGTGATGTTATCGTCGTGGGTGGCGAAACCAAAGCTGTAGACGCCGCCGATATTCAGGGCTTTGTCGTCAGGATTGGTCAGGCCGAGTTTGCGGGCCCAGACAACCGTCCACACGCCGTCTTTCCAGACGCCTTTGGAGCGATCGTTGTCTTTGGCGGAACCCTTGGAGTCTTCCTTGCTGACGATATATTTAGGAATCATATCGCCTTCTTTCCATCCGGCATTCGGATCGAACGCAACCGCGTTGGTTTCGCGGATCAGGGTCGTTTCCATATTGCGGATATATTATTACCGGACAGATTTATTGCCGAAGACTTTTTCGTCGAACATGTACTTCGGCGTATGGGTTTTCTTGTTCGAGTTTGAACTGAACGGGTTCTTACCGGCATCGCTGTTGCGATATTCGAGCACATAGAAGTCATCAGACATACCGACCGGGTTGGAACGATGTCCGCGCCATTGCATCAGATCAAGGAAACCACCGGCTGCCTTGATCTTGGCGATTTCTTCAGGGGTTTTGCCCTTGTCCCAAGATGCGTTTACGTCGGTGCGGGTCGATGGCAGATATTTGCGTACATCTTTTTTCTTCAGGTGTGCAAACAACTGGTTGGCCTTGACGTCGGCCATTTCTGGACGATCGGGGCTGTCGCGTTGGCCGTCATGGCAGGTCAGCCAGCAACCCTGGTTGGCGTACATCGGCACCGAACCGTCATCGATCATCATCGACATACGGTCTTCATAGATACCGGGTTGTTCGCCGTCCTGAACGACTTCATCGAGTTTCGGATAGCCATACGCTTTCCATTCCTTGCCATTGAAGCGATAGTAGGGATGGGCCGTGCCGGCATAGTCGTTGAGGGTTTTCCACTGGAAGCGGAAATAGGCGTCTTCCTTGTCGTAAGCGACCTGGAATTTAAGGTCGATCAGGCCGTTCTTGCCTTCGACAGGCATCGGCTCCAGATCGTGTCCGCCGACCAGTTTATTGCCTATCTCTTCTTCTTCGCCTTTATGGCAGGCGACACAGGCCTGGCCTTCCTTGGTTTGAAGGTCGGCTCTTTTGTGGGCGGGGCTGCGAAGCCATTGGTATGTCGATTGTCCGGGCCAGAACAGTTTGATGTTCTTCGTCGGAACGCTCGACCAATCAACAGCCGCGGGGTCACCGGCAAATGCGGGTCCAGCCATTAGGGCCGCGACGCCGATAGCGAGTGCTGTGAGTTTCATGACAGGTCTCCAAGGCTAGTGTAAAAAAATACGCTACTTCACCGTTATGGTTGCAAGAGGCGTGCCATGGAGGGAGCTGTAAAAAGGTGAGTAATTTCAATTGTTTGAGAGCCAGGTCACCGGTTATAAAGAACAGAAAGTGTCACTAAATAATGACATCTGTCCTGTTCTTATGACAAACCCCAGCGTTTCATACGGACGTAGAGATTCTGCCGCGGAATGCCGCTCAGGCGGGCCGCTTCGGAGACATTTCCGGCGGCTTCTTCGAGCAGACGCGTCAGGTAATCGCGCTCGAAGGTTTCGCGTTCCTTCTGGTAAGACAAGACGGCCCCGTTAGCCGCTTCATCGTCAATCAGATCTTCGGAAATATCGTCAAGGTCGGCGGTGCTGACAGGCCCGCCGGCATGCAGGGCGACGGCCCGCTCGATGGTGTGTTGCAGTTGGCGGACGTTGCCGGGCCAGGAGTAGCGCTCCAAAAGGTAAAGGGCTTCGGGCGTCAGGGGGCCGACCTCCTTACTGAACTTGGCGTTAAAATGTTCAAGGAAGTGCACGGCAAGGGGAACGATGTCCTCGACCCGTTCGCGCAGTGGTAAAATTTCAAGGCCGACGACATTGATGCGGTAGTACAGGTCTTCGCGGAAGTTACCGGCTTTGACTTCCTCGGCGAGTTTTTTGTTGGTCGCGCAAACGAGCCTGAAATCACTAGCGCTGACCTGGGCGCTGCCGAGTCGGGTAAAGGTATGTTCTTGAAGGACGCGCAGCAGGCTGCTTTGCAGCTTCGGGCTCATATCGGTTATTTCGTCGAGAAACAAGGTGCCGCCATCGGCTTCTTCCAGGTAACCCCGAGTCGTTTTGACGGCCCCGGTGAAGGCCCCTTTCTCGTAACCGAAAAGCGTACTTTCAAGCAGTTGTTCAGATAAAGCGCCGCAATTGACCTCGAGAAAGCGCCCCTTGGCCCTGGGGCTTTTGGCATAAATACTGCGCGCCGCCAGTTCCTTGCCGGTGCCGCTTTCTCCTTCGATAAGGATTGTCACATCGAGCGGTGCGACCTGGTTGATCTTGTTTTGCAAAGCCAGCATCGCCGCTGAATGGCCGATATGAATAGGCACGTTGTCGCCCGATTGCAGGGATTCCCGCAAGGAGTTGATCTCCCGGTAAGCGCGGTCCAACTCCAAAGCCTTTTCGGCGACCGCTTCAAGCTCCTCGATGTTGTCGAATGGCTTGGTCAGATAATCGAACAAGCCCTCGCGCACGGCGCGCACGGCGTCATGCACGTCGGCGTAACCGGTGATCAGGATGGCCACTTGCTGTGGTCGTTCGGCCCGCATTTCGCGCAGAAGATCGAGGCCGTTACCGTCGGGCAAACGCTGGTCCATGATAATCAGGTTGAAATCGGTGGCGGCGAACAAGCGGCGCGCTTCGGCAACATCGCAAGCAAATTGTGCGCTCGCCGGGCCGTCGCGAAAGATCCCTTCAAGCAAAGTACGGGTGTACTTGTCATCATCGACGACGAGTATCTTCTGTTCTAATTTTGTTTCAGGCTTGGTCATCCGCGATCCCTTATATTGGGTAACCATAAC
This sequence comes from uncultured Rhodospirillaceae bacterium, assembly GCA_965603695.1. Taxonomy (GTDB): domain Bacteria; phylum Pseudomonadota; class Alphaproteobacteria; order Rhodospirillales; family JABHCV01; genus JACNJU01. The sequence goes on from CBFDEA010000003.1 coordinate 6,257, forward strand.
GTAAACAGCGCGCCGCCGTCTTCGTTGTTTGTCGCACTGATCTGTCCCTCGTGCAGGATCGCCACATGTTGCACAACCGGCAACCCCAATCCGGTGCCTTCGGCGTGGGTGGTGAAAAACGGCGTGAACATCTTATCTTTGACTTCATCGGACAGGCCGGGTCCTTGATCGCGCACGGCGAGGCTCCATCCCGATGCCTGATTGTCCGGCGCGCGGGTTTGATCAAGGCTGATGCTCAGCGTCCCACCGGCGGGGCATTCATGGGCCGCATTGCTGAGAAGATTGAACAGGGCATGACGGATAAGCACCGGGTCGACGTCGAGAATCGGTGCCTCCTCGGGAAGTTGACAGACCACTTTGCATTGCTGGCTGACACTTTGGCGAAACAGAGAAACAGTCTCCTCGATGAGCATGTTGATGTCTGTCGGCTTGCGATCAAAACCGGAGATTTTGGTAAAATCGAGCATCCGTTTGACGAAGGCGTGGCAATCCTTGCCGGCCCGGCCGATTTCACCGAGCAATTCCTTGGTGCGGGCGGGATCATCGACGGCGCGCTCGGCCAGTTGCGCCATGTTGACGACGCCGACCAGGGGATTATTCAATTGATGGGCAATTTCGCCAATCATCAAACCCATGGCCGAGAGTTTTTCGACCTGGATGACCTTCTGATGTTCGGTATCGATTCTTGAAAGCTGTAACTCAACCTCGCGCTGGCGGCGGTAGTCGCGTTCGACCTTGCCGAGGATGGCGTAGAAGACGGCAAAGACAATGCCGCCGACAAGAACTGAAAGGAAGGCCGTCAGTATCATGGCGTTGCGGTAACCGGCCTGGGCGCCCGTGACGTCCCTGACGACGATAAAATCACCGACCTCACGCCCCGATATATCGTTCAGAGGCAAAAAAGTAATGTACAGATTCTTGCCGTCCTCCTCGACATGCATGTGCTCTTTGTAGCTATGATCGCCTTGTTCTAGGGATTTGACCAGTGCGCCCGGAATGTTTTCCATGGCGCGACCGACAACGACAGTATTGCCGAAACGCGGCCAATCTTCCGCGTGGCCAAGCATTTGCTTGCCCGTTTTCCATTGTTCAAGGCCAAGGAACTGTTTGTAGACCAGGACCAGCAGATCGGCCCCCAGGGTTTTGTGGACTTCATTGGTGATATGGTCGATTTCCTCGCCCAACTCCAGAAAGCCAATCAGGGTATCCCCCTCATACCAGGGCAGGACGACCCGCAGGGTGAAAGTTCCCAGCGGCCCCAGTTCGATGCCACGGGCCGGTACCCGCGCTTCGGCTGCCCGTAACGTGGTGATGCGGTCGATGGTGTCGCCGTACTGGTCGGGCTTGTGGACTCGCAGGAAATTGACCCTGTCAGGGCCAGTAAAATAGAAGTGGCTGACGCGGTTGTTTTTGCGAAGATTGTTGAACAATGGCCAGACCAGTTTCAATAGCGCCTGACGATTTCCACTAATAAATGCCTTCTTCATGACTTCGTCGCGGGCAATAACGTTTAAGGCCGCCTGCATCATGGCGGCGTCGTTCTCAAGTCCCTGACGAAATAACCGTTCAACGGAAGCGGCGCTCTCCGTCAGGTTCTTTTCGTGCTGACGGTCTCCGAACAAATAGGCAGCGACGAGAAACGCGCCGACAACGAATAAAATAACAAGGGTGAAGGGCAAGAGGATACGCGCCCTGACCCGGTCCCCCCCTAGTTCTCCATATAGCTTTGAGGCCGTCATTTTATGTCGTTCCAATTTAGCTTACAGGCTGAGCGTAGAAAATATATCAGGAACAATATTTAAACACCCCCCCGGTATCTATCCACTTAAAACAACATCATCTTTGAGCCTATTGATCAGGCAGGTCAAGCGGGGGTGCACAACCCGACAATCATGATACAGTCCCGCCCCATGAGAAGATTGAAACCCATTGTCGGCCCCTGGTTGTTTACGCTTCCGGCCCTCGCCGGATTGGCCGGACTGGTGCTGTTCGGCCATATTCAGGCATGGCCGGCGTTCACCGTCGCCGCCCTTATTTTAGCCGGAAACGGCCTGTGGGTGAGCCGCCGTGAAGAGCAAGCCGCAGGCGCCCCGGCCCAGTCCATGGATACGGTGGTCGCCGCGACCATCCTCAACGCCCTGCCCGACCCGGTGTTGCTGCTCGATGGCAAACGCCGGGTCCTGGCCGCCAACCAGGCCGCCGACGATCTTTTCGAGCATGAATCGCGGGGCCGCGACTTCGCCGCCTCCATGCGTCATCCCGAAGCCCTGAGCGCGGCCAGCGCCGTCCTGCGCAGCGGCGGCTCGAAAAGGATCGAAGTGACCTTAAGTGTGCCGGTCACCCGGACCTTCGAGCTGCATGTCGTCGGCATTGCCGCCGGGGCTGCCGGGGCCGCCCGCGCGATGATCGCTTTCCATGATTTGACGTCGATCCGCAACGCCCAGCAGATGCGCGCCGACTTCGTCGCCAATGTCAGTCACGAACTGCGTTCGCCGCTTTCGACCCTGATCGGCTTCATCGAAACCCTCGGCGGTTCGGCCCAGGATGACGCGCTCGCCCGCGAACGGTTTCTCGGCATCATGGACGGCGAAGCCCGGCGCATGGCGCGGCTGATAGACGATCTGTTGTCACTGTCGCGGGTCGAGGCAAATGAACATATCCGCCCCGCCCAACATGTCGATCTGGCCCTGCTGGTCGGTTCCGTCGTCGACGCCCTGTCGGTTAAGGCGGAAGCCCGAAACGTCAAGCTGACGCGTCGCGGATTCGACGACCTGCCGCAGATAGTCGGCGACCCCGACGAATTGATCGAAGTCTTCACCAATCTTATCGACAACGCCATCAAGTACAGTCGCGAAGGATCCCAAGTCTCCATTACGGCCGACCCGGCGACGCGCATCCCCGACATCGGCGGCAGCGGCGTCGTCATCGCGGTCAGTGACGAGGGCGACGGCATCGCCCCGGAGGTTATTCCGCGCCTGACCGAACGCTTTTACCGTATCGACTCGGGCCGCTCGCGCTCCATGGGCGGCACCGGGCTGGGGCTGGCCATCGTCAAACACATCGTCAATCGCCACCGTGGCCGCTTCATTATTGAAAGCACACAAGGCCACGGCAGCACGTTCAGTGTCTACCTTCCCGAAGACGCTCCCCAAGCGTCATAAAACTGTAACAATGCTGTCATAAAAGCGCAGTCATCAAGACCTAGGGTCGAACTTATCGGCGGCTGAAGCCGTCATGTGAGTTCATTAGGAGATGACTTAGAATGTTAAAGAAAGTTCTCGTTTCCCTGGCCATCACCGGGGCCGTTTTAGCGCAAGCCCCTACGGCCCAGGCCCGCGACCAGATTCGTATCGTCGGTTCATCGACGGTCTTCCCGTTCGCCACCACCGTTGCCGAACGTTTCGGTAAAACCACCGACTTCAAGACACCGGTTGTCGAAAGCACCGGATCGGGTGGCGGCCTGAAATTGTTCTGCGCCGGTATCGGTGACGGACATCCCGATATCACCAACGCTTCGCGCCGCATCAAAAGCAGCGAAGTCGAAAAATGCGCCGCCAACGGCATTGCCGAGATCACCGAGGTCAAAGTCGGCTACGACGGCATCGTCATCGCCAACTCGAAGAAATCCGAGCGCATGGAACTTTCCCTGAAAGACGTCTTCATGGCCCTGGCCAAGAACGTCCCGAACGGCGACGGCAAGACCATCGCCAACCCTTACAAGACCTGGAAAGACGTCAACCCGGCCTTCCCCGCGACCAGGATTGAAGTGCTCGGGCCGCCACCGACGTCGGGCACCCGTGACGCTTTTGTCGAGCTCGCCATGGAGGGCGGCTGCAAGAAGTTCCCCTGGATCAAGGCGTTGAAGAAGCAAGACAAGAAAGCCTATAAGGCACTGTGTCACACCATCCGCGAAGACGGCGCTTATGTCGAAGCTGGCGAGAACGATAACCTGATCGTCCAGAAACTGGACGCCAACCCGAAAGCCTTCGGCATCTTCGGCTTTTCGTTCCTCGATCAGAACACCGACACCCTGCAAGGCAGCCTTGTCAACGGCAAGGCACCGAGCTTCGAGAACATCGCCGCCGGTGCCTACCCGGTATCGCGCGCCTTGTTCTTCTACGTCAAGAAAGCCCATGTCGGCAAAGTCCCCGGCATCGAGGAATACCTGGCCGAGTTCACCAGCGAGAAGGCTTACGGCGAGGAAGGCTACCTCACCGACAAAGGCCTGATTCCGATGCCGGAAGTCGAACGTAAACAGTTCCGCGCCGATGTCGGCGGCCTGACCAATCTGAAGATGTAGGATTGTTATGAGCTGCATTGCCAAGGATTTAGTGGAGGCCGGATGTACGTCACGCTGAATCCTGGCAAACGGAAAATCGTGGAAGGGGTGATCTTAAAGATCCTGATCCTCTCTTCCACGATCGCCGTTTTAACGACCATCGGGATCGTCGCCTCGCTGCTTTTCGAAACGATCCGTTTCCTCAAAGCCGTGCCCCTAAGCGATTTTCTGTTTGGCCTCCAGTGGAGCCCGCAAACCGCCATTCGTTCCGATCAGGTCGGTGCCTCGGGCAGCTTTGGCGCGATCCCGCTGTTGGCCGGGACCGCCCTGATCAGCGCCATCGCCATGAGCGTCGCCGCCCCGCTGGGATTGTTCGCGGCAATTTATCTGGCCGAATACGCTTCCAAAACCCAGCGTTCCCTGATCAAGCCTGCTTTAGAAATTCTCGCCGGTATTCCGACCGTTGTTTACGGTTTCCTGGCGGCCCTGATCGTCGCCCCCCTGTTGCGCGGCGGCGGCGAACAGATGGGCTTCGAGGTTTCCTCCGAAAGCGCCCTCGCCGCCGGTCTGGTCATGGGGGTGATGATTATTCCCATCGTTTCCTCGCTTTCGGACGATGTCATCCGGGCGGTGCCGCATTCCCTACGCGAAGGGGCGCTTGGGCTGGGCAGCACCCGCGCCGAAATGATCCGCAGAGTCATCTTGCCAGCCGCCCTGCCCGGCATCGTCAGCAGTTTGTTGCTGGCGACCTCGCGGGCCATCGGCGAGACCATGATCGTCGTCATGGCGGCGGGGCTGGCGGCCAATCTGACACTTAACCCCTTGGCAGCGGTGACCACGGTGACTGTCCAGATCGTCACCCTGCTAACCGGCGATCAGGAATTCGACAGCCCGAAAACCCTGGCCGCCTTCGCCCTCGGCTTGCTGCTGTTCTGCGTCACCCTGGTGCTCAACGTGATCGCCTTAAGGGTCGTCAAAAAATATCAGGAACAATATGACTGAGCCGCTTTTAGATCGGACCCTGCTTATCAAGCGCCACCGGGCCGAACGTCGTTTCAGGTTTTACGGCCTGTTCGCCATTACCCTGGCGCTGGGCTTCCTGGTGCTCATCTTCGCGACCCTGATCGGGCGTGGTTACGGGGCCTTTGAGCAAACCGAAATCAGGCTGGATATCGTTTTCGACAGTGATGTCATCGGCGACGGTGGGCCCCAGGCCGATTACCAGAAACTGGCGCGAACGGCGCTGCGCAAGATTTTTCCGGATGTCAAAAAACGCGGCGACAAGCGCCGCCTTTACCGACTGCTCAGCGACGGCGCAGGTTACCAGTTGGCCGACATGGTCAAGGCCGATCCGGGCATTATCGGCAGCACCCGCAGCCTGTGGTTACTGGCGGCGGACGATGTCGATCTGTATGTCAAAGGCAATATCGATGCGGGCCTCGACCAATCCGAGCGCCGCCTCAACGACCGCCAACTTCAATGGATCGACGCCTTGCTGGAAAATGGCCAGGTGGAAGCCCGTTTCAACAGCCGTTTCTTTAGCCAGGGCGATTCCCGCGAACCGGAAATGGCCGGTATCCTGGGGGCCATGATGGGCTCGCTGTTTACCCTTCTGGTGTGTTTCGCCCTGTCTTTCCCGCTCGGCGTTTTGGCGGCGATCTATCTCGAAGAATTCGCCCCCAAGAGTCTGTTTTCAGAGATCATCGAAATCAACATCAACAATCTGGCGGCGGTGCCGTCGATCGTCTTCGGCTTGCTCGGCCTGGCGATTTTTCTCAGCGTCATGGGCCTGCCGCGTTCGGCCCCCCTGGTCGGCGGCATGGTGCTGGCGCTGATGACCCTGCCGACGATCATCATCGCCGCCCGGGCGGCCCTGAAATCGGTGCCGCCATCGATCCGCGAGGCGGCTTTGGCCCTTGGCGCCAGCCCCATGCAGGGCGTCTTTCATCATGTTCTGCCCTCTGCCATGCCCGGCATTATGACCGGTGCGATCATCGGCATGGCCCAGGCGCTGGGCGAAACGGCACCGCTATTGATGATCGGCATGGTCGCCTTCATCGTCGATATCCCGGCCAGTCTCGTCGATCCGGCAACGGCCCTGCCGGTACAAATATTCATCTGGGCCGACAGTCCCGAGCGGGCTTTCGTCGAAAAGACGGCCGCCGGTATTCTGGTGCTGTTGGCCTTTCTCGTGATTATGAATTTAAGCGCCGTTATCCTGCGCCGTAAATTCGAACGTCGTTGGTAGGAACTATGACAGACATACTTAATCAACAGCCATCCGGCGATATGCTACACGCCGTTGCCGGTGGCGTGCCGATCAAGATCACGGCCCGGGACGTCGACGTTTTCTATAGCGATAAGCAAGCGCTGTTCGGCATCAATCTGGATATCCCCGAACGGCGGGTGACGGCGCTGATCGGGCCGTCGGGCTGCGGCAAGTCGACATTTCTTCGCTGCCTGAACCGAATGAACGATGTCATCGAAAATTGCCGGGTCTCGGGCGTCGTCGAAATGGAAGGCGAAAACATTCTCGACAAGCGCCTCGATGCCGTCGCCCTGCGGGCCCGGGTCGGCATGGTTTTCCAAAAACCCAATCCGTTCCCCAAATCGATTTACGACAATGTCGCCTACGGCCCGAAAATTCACGGGCTGGCGGCAAACAAAGCCGACTTGGACGAGATCGTCGAAAAAAGCCTCATCCGCGCAGGCCTGTGGGACGAGGTCAAGGACCGCCTGCTCGCGCCGGGAACCGGCCTGTCGGGCGGTCAACAGCAACGCCTGTGCATTGCCCGCGCGATTGCCATTCGGCCCCAGGTTATCCTCATGGATGAGCCGTGTTCGGCGCTCGACCCCATCGCCACGGCGCGCATCGAGGCGTTGATTGACGAGCTCAAGGAAAAATTCACCATCGTCATCGTCACCCACTCCATGCAGCAGGCGGCCCGGGTATCCCAGACCACGGCTTATTTCCATCTTGGGGAGTTGGTCGAGAAAGGTGATACTGAAAAAGTCTTTACCCAGCCTGATGACGAGCGCACGCAAGCGTACATCACCGGGCGCATTGGCTAGAGAGCAGGAAGGATTATTCATGGAAAGCGGACATATCGTCACCTCGTTTGACGACGAACTGAACCAACTGCACAGCATCATCGCCGAGATGGGCGGCCTGTGCGAACAACAACTGGCCATGGCCATCACGGCGCTGGTTAAACGCGACAGCGAAAAGGCACAAACCGTCATCGCGGGCGACAAGGCCATCGACGCCCTGGAACAGGAAGTCGATAATCTCAGCCTGAAAATTCTCGCCCTGCGGCAACCCATGGCGGCCGACCTGCGCGCCGTCATCGCCGGTCTGAAAACGGCCAGCGATCTCGAACGCATCGGCGATTACGCCAAGAATATCGCCAAACGCGCCATCACCCTGGCCCAGACCGAGCCGATCGGCAACGCTGCGGGGACGATTCAGCGCATGGGCGAGATCGTTCAGGCTATGATCAAGAATGTTCTCGATGCCTATATCGAAGGCGACGGGGCCAAGGCCGACGACGTCAGGGCCCGCGACGAGGAAGTTGACTTGTTGCATACCGGACTATTTCGTGAACTTCTGACCCAGATGATGGAAAATCCGGGTACCATCACGCCGTGCACCCACCTGTTGTTTATCGCCAAGAACATCGAGCGCATGGGTGACCATGCGACCAATATCGCAGAATATGTCCACTATCAGGTGCACGGTCACGCGCCGACGCAGGCGCGCTCGAAAAGCGACGACAGCAGCACCGTCTTCGTCAAAGCGGGGGATCATTGAAAATACAATGGAAACGCTGATCCTGATTGTCGAAGACGAGGCCCCGCAAGCCGAAATGCTTCGCTACAACCTAGAAAGCGAGGGCTTTCGCACGGCCCTGGCCAGTGATGGCGAAGAAGGCCTGGCCCTGGCCGAATCCCTGATCCCGGACCTGGCCATCCTCGACTGGATGCTGCCGGGAATGAGTGGCATTGATCTGTGCCGCAGGCTACGGGCAAGCGACGCCACCCGTCATATTCCGATTATTCTGCTGACCGCGCGCGGCGAGGAGAACGACAAGGTTCAGGGTCTCGACAGTGGTGCCGACGATTTTGTCATCAAACCGTTTTCCCCGCGCGAGGTCATGGCCCGGGTCCGCGCCCTGTTGCGCCGCGCCCGCCCGGCCCTGTCCGATGAGAAGCTCAGCTTCGCCGATATTCACATGGACCTTGCCGCCCACAAGGTCAGCCGCGGCGATAAATCGATCCACCTGGGGCCGACGGAATTTCGCCTGTTGCGCGCCCTGATGGAGCGTCCGGGCCGGGTCCTGACCCGCGAACGCCTGCTCGATCTCGCCTGGGGCCGGGAAATTTATGTCGACGACAGAACCGTCGACGTTCACATCAGAAGGCTGCGCAAGGTTTTAAACGAAGGCGAGCAACCCGACCTGATCCGCACCGTGCGCGGTGCCGGCTACTCCCTGGACGAAGGTTAGAATCCCAGCCTGTCGGCCAGCCTGTGCCACGTCATCACCGCCGGCATGAACCAGGGGTAACCGCCGTAGAGCGGGCGGCTATCGAAGGGTAGGTCGTCGAACGCCGTTTCCGCACCGCTTGCCCCGAGCATTTTTAAGCCCAATTTATTGCCGAAATAGGTCGAACGGGCGACCCCCGATCCGCAGTAACCCATGGCGTAGAACATGCCGTCTTCCCGGCCGCCGCCGAACTGACCGATGTGCGGCGCGTGATCGAAGGTATAGGCAACCAGGCCGGACCAGACATGGTCGATGCCGACGTCGGATAATTGCGGATAGACCCCATTCATGAACGAGCGCAGCGTGCGGACGTTGGCCATGGGCGTATCCTTAAGGCCTGCCGCCCGTCCGCCAAACAAGATCCGGCTGCCGTCCGGCGACGGGCGGTAATAAGCGACGATCCGGCGGCTGTCGCCATAGACCCGCCCTTTCGGCATCAACTGCGTCATCAAGTCCGGGGCCAGCGGTTCGGTGGCGATCATCGCGCTGCGCAAAGGAATCACCCGGCGCCGCAAACTTTGCGTCACAGGCCCGGTGTAGCCATTGGTGCAGACGGCGACCTGAACGGCTTGAAGGGTTCCCTGGCCATGGTTAAGAGTGAAGCCGGATGCGGTTTTCTCAATGCCGATCACGGCCGTCTCCGCCGCGATGATGACACCGGCTTCTCGCGCCCGCTGAACCAGGCCGTCATGATATTTAGCCGGATGCAGACCACCGTCACGATCCAGGACGATCCCGCCATGAAAGCACGGCGAACCGGTCTCCAGATGTTGATCGGCTTTGGCGACCAGAGCACCCTCGACACCGATAGAGTCTCGCAGGGTGTCCAGTTCCCGCGCCATGGCGTCGTAATGGGCCGGGCTGAGGGCACCACGGAAGCGCCCGGTTCGTTTGAAATCCGCAGTGATGCCTTCCGCCGCAATAAAATTTTCGAGAAAATCGACGAAGCCAATGCTTTCGCGCAGAATGGCGTCTGCCCGTTCAGGCCCGAATTTATCTTTGAGACCGGCGATGCCCAGTTTGTGAAAACTCGGGCCAACCATGCCGCCGTTGCGCGTACTGGCACCGCTGCCCAATGCCCCGGCCTCGAAGACCACGACCGAGGCCCCGCCACGGGCCAGGACAAGGGCGGCACAAAGCCCCGTATAGCCGCCGCCGATAACTGCCACATCAATTGAGCCGGGAAGGTCGATTGCTTGGCCCGGTTGGCGCGGCGCGTCCTGCCACCAATAAGGTGTCGTTTTCATGCCCTCACTCCCCAAATTCCGGCTCTCTTCTATTTTGTCTTATGACTCATTTTTATATACATCATTTTCCATGCAGATATAGTGAAGTTTAAGAAACTCAGGCACCCCTTTTGAAGAAGAGTAAAAGATGTCAAAAACCATTCTGATTGTTGAAGACAACGAACTGAATATGAGACTGTTTACCGATCTTCTACAAGCCCATGGTTACGCCACCGTGCAATCCGTGGACGGCTCTGACGCCGTTGATCTGGCCCGCGAGAAAATGCCTGACCTGATCATTATGGATATTCAGTTGCCGGGTCTGTCGGGTGTCGAGATCACCAAGTAGCTGAAAGCCGATCAAGACTTACAGCACATCCCGGTTATTGCGGTCACGGCATTCGCCATGAAAGGCGATCAGGAAAAGATTATGGAGGCCGGTTTCGCGGCCTACATCGCCAAGCCAATCTCGGTTCCCAGCTTCCTGGAAAACGTCGGCAAATTCCTTGATTAAGGCAATCGCTCAAAATATCCGCACGCAAATGTCCCCCGATGAATTCTAAGAATGCAAATCTGGCCCTGTTGATTGGCCTTTCGTTTCTGTGGTTCTTTATGGGCATTGCGACCACCGTCATTTTCTCCATGGCGCTGGGCTCCTACGGCGAAGCCGACGACCAGACGACGCCGCTGATGATTGTTTCCCTGATTTCCCTGATCGCCTTGCCAATGAGCTGCGCCCATACTTTGGTGCATGGCTGGCGCCGATTCGCCGCCGCCGAGTACCGGTCAATCATCAAGATCGTACTGCTGCCATTTCCATTTTTGGCTTTCGTCATCGTTGTCTTTCAACAAGCCTGGCCCTGAGCAAATACCAACATATTTAGTATTTGTTAACGTAATTTAACCCAATATATGGGTTACTCTGGCGTTATGATTGGCTATTGATTTTATGAACTATATGCACGCGAGCAGGCAATGGACGGGCACCGCAGTGGTCGTCGCCGTCG
>CBFDEA010000004.1:0-15873 GCA_965603695.1 uncultured Rhodospirillaceae bacterium
TGGCGGTCAGTCCTTTAAGGGCGTGGATATATTGATCCAGGGTTTCCAGGCTTTCGGACTCGGTAGGTTCCATCAGCAACGCCCCGTGGACGACCAGCGGGAAGTACATGGTCATCGGGTGGAAGCCCTCGTCGATCATCGCCTTGGCGAAGTCTAAAGTCGAGACGTCGGTGTCCTTAAGGAAGCTGTCGTCGAACAGGGCCTCGTGCATGCACGGACCCTCGAAGGACGGGCTCAGGGTGTCTTTTAATTGCGCCAGCAGGTAGTGGGCGTTGAGTACCGCGTCGGCACTGGCTTGCCTGATGCCGTCGCCGCCGTGGCTCATCATGAAGGCCAGCGAGCGGATGAACATACCCATCTGGCCGTGGAAGCCCTTGAGCCGACCGAATGCTTTCTCGCCTTCGCCCTGTTTGTGTTCGACCAAATCGAAGCCGTTCTCGCCGTGGGTGACGAAAGGTACGGGGGCGTAGGCGGCGAGCGCTTCGGACAACACCACCGGACCGGCACCCGGGCCGCCGCCGCCGTGCGGGGTCGAGAAGGTTTTGTGTAAATTAATGTGCATGCAATCGATGCCAAGGTCGCCGGGGCGGACGCGGCCCATGATGGCGTTCAGGTTGGCTCCGTCGCAGTAGAAGAAAGCCCCGGCGTCGTGAATGGCATCGGCGATTTTGATAATGTCGTTCTCGAACAGGCCACAGGTGTTGGGGTTGGTCAGCATGATGCCGGCGACATCGGTATCGAGCTTGGCCATGAAGGCGTCGAAGTCGACCCGCCCGCGTTCGTTGGCCGGAATCGTATCGACGGCGTAACCGCAGGCCGCCGCCGTCGCCGGGTTGGTGCCGTGCGCCGATTCGGGCACCAGCACGCGTTTGCGGGCGTCGCCGCGATCTTCCAGTGCGGCGCGGATGGCCATCATGCCGCACAGCTCGCCTTGCGCCCCTGCGGCGGGCGACATGGCGACGGCGGGCATGCCGCAAATAACTTTAAGCCAATGGGCGCAGGTGTCGATCAGTTCAAGCGCGCCTTGGGTCGTGGAAACCGGTTGCAAGGGGTGCAGGGCGGCGAAGCCGGGCAGGCGGGCCAGTTTCTCGTTGATCCGGGGATTGTGCTTCATGGTGCAGGAACCCAGCGGGTAGAAGCCGCTGTCGATGCCGTAGTTTTTTTGGCTGATGCGGGTGTAATGACGCACGGTTTGCGGTTCCGACAAATTAGGCAGACCAACCGGGCCTTTGCGCTCTAATCCGCCGAGACGGCTTTTGACGTTCGCCGGTTCGGCTAGGTCGACGCCCAGGCGGCCCTCGGCGTTTTGTTCGAAAATCAGTGGCTCTTCGATGCGCAGACCACGGTTGCCGGTGATGGTGTCGAGAGTGTCGGTCATGACAGGACCTCGCTTAAAGCAGTTGTCAGGGCGTTCATGTCGTCCAGCGTTGTGACTTCCGTGGCCGTGACAAGAAGCAGGTTTTGGGCGTCGGGATTATCCGGATACAGGCGCGATACGGGAATGCCGGCAAGTACGCCTTTGGCGGCCATGGCCTCGACGACGCCAGCCGCAGGTTTTGAGAGCCGCAGCGTGAATTCGTTGAAGAAAGTATCGTTGATAACCTCGACCCCATCGATTGCCGACACTTTATCTGACAGAGTCACGGCGGTGGCGTGGTTGAGTTGCGCCAGCCGGGCAAAGCCGGTCTCGCCGAGCAGCGTCATATGGACGGTGAAAGCCAGTGCACACAGACCGGAATTGGTGCAGATGTTCGATGTCGCTTTCTCGCGGCGAATGTGTTGCTCGCGGGTCGATAACGTCAGCACGAAGCCGCGCTTGCCATCGGTATCGGTGGTCTGTCCGCAGACCCTGCCCGGCATCTGGCGCAGGTGCTTGTTGTGGACGGCGAACAGGCCGACCGTTGGCCCGCCGTAGTTCAGCGCGTTACCAATGGACTGGCCTTCGGCGGCGACAATGTCGGCCCCCATTTCACCCGGCGAGGTGATGGCCCCCAATGAAACCACTTCGGTGACAACCGCAATCAGCAGGGCACCGGCTTCGTGGCAGGCGTCGGCCAGCGGTTTCAAGTCACGCACATGGCCGAAGAAATCCGGGTTCTGGACGACGACGCAAGCGGTGTCGCCGTCGATTTCTGCAATAAGGTCCTCGTCGCCCGTGAAATTGGCCTCGCTCAGGTTGATCTCCATACCGAACATGCTGGAAATGGTCTTGGTGGTGTCGCGGTAATGGGGGTGCAGGCCGCCCGAGACGATGGCTTTTTTGCGCTTACTGACGCGCCCGGCCATAGACACCGCTTCAGCACAGGCGCTGGCACCGTCATACATGGAAGCGTTGGCGACCTCCATGCCTGTCATCATCGCCACCTGGGTCTGAAATTCGAACAGGTATTGCAGGGTGCCTTGCGAGACTTCCGGTTGGTAAGGCGTATAGGCGGTCAGGAATTCGCCGCGCTGGATCATCGCATCGACTGTTGCCGGGATATGGTGACGATAGGCCCCGCCGCCGAGGAACGAAGGGACTGCGGCGGCATTGAGGTTCTTGCCCGCCATTGCGGTGATCGCCCGTTCGACTTCCATCTCGCCCTGGTGGGGCGGCAGGTCGATGGTTTTGGCAAGCAACGCCGCCTTTGGCACATCGCAGTAGATGTCTTCCATTGACTTAACGCCGATTGCCGCCAGCATCTGGTTCCTGTCGGCATCGGTAAGCGGTAGATAGCGCATGGTCTTTTAAGCCTTAATCCAAATCGGCGACGTAACTTTTATAGGCGGCGGCGTCCATCAGATCGTCGAGTTCCGTCGCATCGACGATGGTCATTTTGAAAATCCAACCGTCGCTTTCGGCGTCGCTGTTGATGGTCGCCGGGGCGTCTTCAAGAACGGCGTTACCGGCGGTCACTTCGCCGGTTACCGGTGAGAAAATTTCACTCGCCGCCTTGACCGATTCGACGACGGCGGCATCGTCGCCTTGTTCAAGTTGTTTGCCCGCTTCGGGGACTTCGACAAAAACCACATCGCCCAGTTGTTGCTGGGCGTAGTCGGTGATGCCGACGGTGGCGATATCGCCATCGACTCTGATCCATTCATGTTCTTCAGTAAATTTTACACTCATTGTCTTTCGGTCCCTTTGTTTATCAATTTTAGCCTTTGTAATAACGATGTTCGGAAAATGGGAGTTTGAAAATCTGGGCCGGTTGCGCCTTGCCGCGAACCAGCAGATCGACAGGCGTTCCGGGCTTGGCGAACGCGGTCTTGACGTAGCCCATGGCGACCGGGCCGCTAACACTGGGGCCAAAGCCGCCACTGGTGATCTCGCCAATAATATTTCCGTCTTTGTCGGTGACTTGCGTGTGCGCCCGGGCCGGAGCCTTGCCTTCGGGCTTGATGCCGACGCGTTTGCGGGCGACACCGTTGGCTATTTCCTCAGCAATGACGGCGGCACCGGGGAAACCGCCTTCGCTGCGGCGACGCTTTGAAATTGTCCAGATCAACCCGGCCTGGATGGGCGTCGTTGTCTCGTCGATGTCGCTTCCGTAAAGGCAAAGCCCGGCTTCCAGCCGCAACGAATCGCGGGCCCCAAGACCGGCCGGCCTGACTTCATCTTCATTAAGCAGCAAACGGGCCAGGCGGTCGGCTTCATCGGCGGGAACGGAAATTTCGTAACCGTCTTCGCCGCTATAACCCGAACGTGAAATGATGCAATGGATATCACCGACGCTGATCGGTTCGGAGGTCATGAAATCCAACAGCCGTGCCGCCGGGGCAAGGCGGCCCAGAACTGCCGCAGCCTTTGGGCCCTGCAAGGCCAGCAGGGCGCGGTCTTCGAAGATTTCAAGCGCGTTGCCCGGTGCCAGGCCCGCTTGCATAAGTGCGTAGTCCTGATCCTTGCAGGCGGCGTTGACGATCAGGAACAAATGATCGCCGCGCCGGGTTACCATCAAGTCGTCAAGAATGCCGCCCTTATCATTGGTGAACATGGTGTAACGAACTTGCCCGTTGCTTAACGCGGCCAGGTCGCCGGGCACCAGGGCTTCCAGGGCGGCAACGGGGTTGTCGCCCCTGATCGCCGCCTGACCCATGTGGGAAACGTCGAACAAGGAAGCCTGCTCGCGGGTGTGAAGGTGTTCGCTCAGGACTCCGGCGGGATACTGGACGGGCATGTCGTAGCCTGCGAAGGCAACCATCTTGGCCCCGAGTTCCCGGTGCAGGGAATCCAGCGGTGTCTTTTTTAAATCTTGTGAATGATCGGTCATTTGGTTCTCCAACAGAAAAAAAGGCGCACCCAGCCGATAAACCACGACCGCATAAGGTGCCCCCTCTGTCTTTGAACCTGAAAGATTCCCTGATCCCGCCCTCGGGCAGTTTCGATAACCAGGTTACATCTTCGGTGAGGCCTTAATAGCTAGAAATTGCTTTTAAAAACCTACTTTCCAGAGCCTCATTCCACTACGGTCCGGGGGCCTGAGAGTTTCCGGGGCGGTTGCTCCTTCGGCGCCGTCAGATCATTACGCGCACATTGACAGTGCCTGGGACCTGACGATCTCTCCCGTAGTGGTCTACTTGAGTAATCTTGGCAGCAATTGTAGCGGTTCCGGCGGTCAGGTCAACTGTCTCAAACGAAGGTGTATTACTGGCCGATTTTGCCGCGATTGAAATCCAGTTCTTCCTGGCTTAACTGGAAGCCGACATAGATTCTGAAATCGGTGCCGACGCGACCGCCGCTCAAGGGAATGGTCAGCTCGACGGGATCGTCGCTGGCGATGATGAAGGTGCGTTTTTTCCAGTATTCTGCGGTGTAAGGGAAGGTCAGCTTGTCGAGAATGGTGTCCGTGTCATCGACCAGAGAGACAAAATATTCGAAGTGGGCCTTGCGGGTTTTGTTGCCGCCGCCGCGGACTATTTTGAATTCGGTGTTGACGGTGACCCTGGCCACGCCTTCGCCGGTATCGGAATCAATTTCGTAGAAACATTTACCCTTCAGATTGTTGATCCGACCGGTAAAATCCAGGTCGGTCAGGTCGCGGCCGGGCCCGTCGATAAAGCGGGTGACTGTTTCGGCGTCGCCCAGGCTTGCAACCGCTGGGCAAGGCTGCGGATCGGGGGCACCGGGAAGGTATGAACAGGCCGACAAGAACAGCAGCCCGGCCAGCAGGGCGGGCCGGAAATATGTTGCTGCTTTGCTTGTTCTGTCGCGCATTGCCGTTACCTTGAATTAGAGAGTTTTATGGGAACCGTCGCAAAGGTGGCCCTTTTTGCTTGCCCGACAGCCACAAAAATAAATGGTTTTTGCCTCTTCGATTTCAATAAGCGTCGGCTTGAAATCCGTGCCGCTATGGCTGCCGTCGCAAAAAGGCTGTTTCTTGCTTTGCCCGCAAGTGCAGTAGAAATATTTCTTGCCGGCCTCGATTTCAACAGGAATAGGGGCATTTTGGGTTGCGATGGGCTTATCCATAAAATTGAGCGTCCTTGATTTTTAGTTATTCTTTCAACAAAGCAAAACCTAGTGTCCGGTGGCGCTCCTGTCATTATTTTTTCACATATTCCGACAGTTCACTTAAAGTCGAGGCCAGTCTGGCGAGGGCGCGGGCGCGGCCCCAGGCCTCGGTAATATCCTCGGCGATGGCAAGCGCCCGGTTAAAGGCGGCCCAGGCGGATTGCTCTCGTCCGGCCGATAAATGGCCCAGCGCGATTTCTGAAAACATCCAGACGCGGGTAAACGGGCTTTTGATTTCACGCGTCGCACTTTCCGCCATGGCCATGGTTTCGTCGGCCCCCGGTCCGTCGCCGCTGGAGCGCTGGCCGGTGGCCAGGGTCCACAGTGTTTGTGCGCGTAATTTGCCGTCGCTGATCAGGGCAGCGGTGTCGATGGCCAGATCGAAGCTGTGGGCCCCGGCGAAACCGTCGATTTCCATCAGTGCCAGGGCAATGCGTTCATAAGCGTAGGCCTTGGCGTAGGGGCGTTCGATCATTGCCGCCGCTTTGAGCGCCGCTTCGAGCGTCTGGCGGCCACCTGGGCCGTCACCGGCCTTTGCCTGGGCCAGGGCAATCTTGGTCAGGACCACGGCGCGGTAGCGGACGCCTGCGATGGACTGGGCCGTCGAAATGGCCTGTTCGGGGTGACCGGCCAGGGCTTGCGCCGTCGCCGCCGAAACCAGCACCGGGGTGCGCTCGCCGTCATCGGGCAGGCCTTCAAGGATGGCCAGTGCCGGACCGGGTTTTCCGGATTCGGCCAGGGCGCTTGCGATGTGGCGCAGGGCGACGTTGCGGGTGGTGGCATTTTCCTCGGCTTGCGCGGCCAGCCTGATTTTGGCGATTTCCTTTTCTGCGGCGGCCTGTTTGCCGGCGCGGGCCAGGGCCGTCACCGCGCTGCTGGCCAGTGAATAGCGCTTAAGGCTGTCGTCAATCTGCGTCAGTCCGTCGAGCAGCAGGCGGGCGCTCGCCACCGCCCCTTCCAGGTTGCCCCTGGTCGCCTGGATGTCGGCGATGACGGCGAGGGCTTCCAGGCGTTTGACGGGGTCGGGGATAATGTCGGCGGCGGCCAATGCTTCGACCGGTCTGCCTGCGGCGGCCTGGGCCGTGGCGATATCGCGCAGGGCCACCATGACCAACCGTGGGTCGCCAATCTGGCGCACCGTCTGCATGGCCCGTTCGACCAGTCCGGCTTTCGCCTGGGCAACGAGAATCTCGCCAAGTGCCCAGTCGCGAAGTTCGCTCTTGAAGATGGCGATGGCGCTTTCGGAGGCTTCATCAAGCAGGCATTCCGGGGTTGCTTGGTTAAAGCATTCAGAGGCATCGCGATTGGCCTTCGTGCGTTTTTCGCGTTGTTCCGGGTCGCTCACCAGACCACGGGTTTCCGGCTTTGCCAACAGAGCCGCCCGGGCCTCGTCGATTTTGCTTTGGCGCTGGCGTTGCAGTTGCTTGAGCAGGGACTGAACCTTGGCGCTGGTCTCGATATGGGCAGCCAGTTCGGCGCTGGCGATGCCGTTTTGCGGCAAACCTTCGCGGCGCTGATAGGTGCGAATGGCCGCGTCGGTTTGTTCCGTGAAAATGCCGTCGGGGACGCCTTGAAAGTAGCCGGCCCCGGCGAGCGCCTTCTGGACCCTGAGCACGATTGCGTTATAGGCCGGCAGTTCAAGCGGGTTGAAGGCGGCCGTCGGCAGTTTGTCCTTGGCTCGTGCGGCCATAGCCTCGCCAGTAGGCAGGGTGAGGAGAGCGGCGATAAGGCCTATCAAAGGAAATATGGGCATGTCAGGAAACAACTATCGCGCTACCGGCTTTATGAAACAAGATGTTGTTTCATTGCGGCGGGGCCGCGTGTGATGCTAAAGAGTGCCTGCACAGGGGGAATGAGGGCGTTATGGCCGTTTACACTGAAGTTTCAGACGAGGAATTGATCGCTTTCGTCGGCGCCTACGATATCGGCGAAGTGACCTCGTGCAAGGGCATCGCCGAGGGCGTGGAGAATTCCAACTACCTGCTCAACACGACCGCCGGTTCGTTCATTTTGACGCTCTATGAAAAGCGGGTGAACCCCGACGACCTGCCGTTCTTCCTTGGCCTGATGGCCCATCTGGCGGCCAAGGGCATCCCCTGTCCGACGCCGCTTGAAGACAACAAGGGCGAGGCCCTCGGCCAATTATGTGGTCGTCACGCGGCGATTATTACCTTTCTCGACGGCATGTGGCCGCGCCGTATCACTCCCGATCACTGCGCCGGAGTCGGGACGGCCATGGCCAAGCTGCATCTCGCTGGTGCCGATTTTGCGATCAAGCGCCCGAACGCCTTGTCGGTCGATTCCTGGCGTGCGCTCCTGCGCTCCTGCGGCACCCGCGCCGATGAAATCAAGCCCGGCCTGGGTGACCTTCTGGCCCGCGAGCTCGATGATCTGGAAGCCGGTTGGCCGGGCCCGCAATCAGGCCTGCCCGGCGGCGTTATCCACGCCGATCTTTTTCCCGACAATATCTTTTTTAAGGGGGGCGAGCTTTCCGGCCTGATCGATTTTTATTTCGCCTGCAACGATGTCTTCGCCTATGACGTCGCCATCGCCCTCAACGCCTGGTGTTTCGAGGCCGACGGTAGTTTCAACGTGACCAAGGCGCGCCGCCTGCTGACCGACTATCGCAAGGTCCGGGCGTTCTCCGATGCCGAACTCGCGGCCCTGCCGCTGCTCGCCCGGGGCAGCGCCATGCGGTTCTTGCTGACTCGGCTTTATGATTGGCTGAATACCCCGAAGGACGCCCTGGTGACGCCGAAGAATCCGCTGGAGTACCTGGAAAAACTGAAATTTCATCAAGGCGTTAAAGGACCCGGCGATTATGGCCTCTGATCGGGTTCAGCTCTATACCGATGGTGCCTGCAGCGGCAATCCCTGCCCCGGTGGCTGGGGCGTGCTGATGCTGTGGAACGACCACGAAAAAGAACTCTGCGAGGGCGAGTTCGAAACCACCAACAACCGCATGGAACTGATGGCCGCGATCATGGGGCTGGAATCCCTGAAGCGCGATCTCGGCGTCGATCTGTATACGGACAGCACCTATGTGCGCGACGGCATCACCAAGTGGATCCACAACTGGAAGCGCAACGGCTGGAAGACGGCGGCGAAGAAGCCGGTCAAGAACGAAGACCTGTGGAAACGCCTGGAGCAGGCCCTGGAAGGCCACGACGTCCGGTGGCACTGGGTCAAAGGCCATTCCGGCCACCCGGAAAACGAACGCGCCGACGAACTCGCCCGCCAGGGCATGACACCGTATCAGGGTTGATAGAGATCGAGACCTTTTAGAGTTGTGCTGGCGGCGGCCCATAAATCTTCTTCTGATCGCACTACTTTGCACATGACGCTCAGGCCGATAAGCAGGTTCTGCAGGGCTAATGCCTTGGCCTTGATGTCCCCCTTGTTTTCAATTTCACCATTATCGGCGGCAATGGTGAGTAAGTGCTCCAGCCGTTTCAGGCTGCCGAGGACGGCTTTTTCGATAATTGTCCCCAGGGTTTCGTTGACGCCGACAAGTTCGCTGACGCTGTTAACCGCCAGGCATCCACGAGCCTGGCGGTCGGCGGTACGCACCCGGCAGACCTCGCGGAAAAACCCGTTGAGAAGCGGGATGATGTGCGTTTGCGCGTTGGCTTCGCCCAACGCCTTGTCTGGTGACTGATCGAAGTACAGTTCAAGGGCTTCCAGAAACAGGGCCTCGCGGGTTTCGAAAGCGTTGTAAAAGCTGGACCGGGTAATCCCCAGTTTTTCCGAGATCGCCTTGACCGAGCATGCCTCGAAACCGTGCTTCCAAATTTCGTTCATGACGATCTCGACGGCTTTCTGACGATCGAATTTTGACGGTCTTCCCATGCGCTTTACCGTTTCTGTCGCAAATTAATTTTATACAGTAGTGGACAAAACAATTCAGGTATGTTTTATACACTTATGAACAATAAGTAATCTTACTCATAACAACGCAAAACCGGAAGGAAAAAATTATGCAAGACGCAAACAAGGTGTTTCTCGATGTCCTGACCCTGAAAGAAGGCAAGACCTTCGAGGAAGCCCAGGCCTATTTCGACAAGGCTATTCCCCTGATCGAGCGTCACGGCCTGAAACGGGTAAACGTTTATCGGGTGTCCGACAAGATGCGCGGCCATGATGATGTTAATCCATCAATCGTCCAGGTGTGGCGGGTCGAAGCCGACAACCCCTTCGCAGGGATCATGGCTGATGATGATTACAAGCAGATCGTTCCCTTGCGCGACAGCATTTTCGATATGGCTAATCTTCAGGGTTGGTTTGCTCAACAGGTGACTGGCTGAACGGCAGCATTGGTCAATAAATAGAAATAAGGAAACTCAAACGATGATGAAGACGACTTTAAAAGGCGTCCTGATGGCGGCACCTTTAATGGTCCTGCTATTGGCGACGGGAAAAACGGCCTTAGCAGGGTCGGCAAATGCAGAAACCACATACAAGCTTCCCAATTCGAGCATCTCCGAGGCCCAGACCATTCCGCAGAAGGCTGTTAAAGTATTGGGTAGCAAGATGACGTACCTGGAACTGGGGCAGGGCGAGCCGGTAGTGTTCGTCCATGGCAATCCAACCTCTTCATACTTGTGGCGCAATGTCATGCCCTACGTATCGGCAAACTCTAAGGCCATTGCGGTCGATTTGATTGGTATGGGCGGTTCTGACAAGCCAGTGATCGATTACACATTCACTGATCAATACCGGTATTTTGAAGGTTTCATTGATGCCCTCGGCCTTGAAAAGCTCACCCTTGTGGGTCACGACTGGGGGGCTGCCATCGCCTGGGAGTACGCCCGCCGCAATCCGGACAAGGTCACCCGGCTGGCCTTTATGGAAGGGGTTCTGCCACCGGCCTTTCCGCGTCCGACTTTTGAATCCATGGGCGAGGAAATGGGTAACATGTTTCGTGCCTTTAAAGACCCGGTGCAAGGACACAAGTTGGTCATTGAGGACAATATCTTTGTCGAACAGGTGCTTGCCGGTTTCGTCAACCGTCCGCTCGGCGATGATGCCATGACGGCCTACCGAGAGCCCTTCCTGAAACAGGCAGACCGCAAGCCGGTTCTGGCCTGGCCGCGTGAGGTTCCAATCGAGGGAAAGCCTGAAACCACCGTTGATACACTGACCGTCATTGATGCCTTCATGGGAAAAACCACGATGCCGGTGTTGTTGGCATATGCCGAACCGGGTGTTCTGGTGCCGCCCCAGGCTACGGGCTGGTATGCTGGCAAGATAGCCAATCTGGAAATGGCATTCGTCGGCCAGGGATTGCACTTCATTCAGGAAGATCAACCCGATGCAATCGGTCGCGCCATTGCCGACTGGATACGGCGCAATTGATTTTTGTTAACGTCTGATAACATGTTGGTTAAATTCGATACGGGAGCAATAACAATGCGTCACTTTTCCGAAATCGAAGCACAGGCGGCAGGGAACAAAACGGGCAAGGCAGGTCTTGAAGATTTGCTGGATACTCCATTGAGCACGAAAGAAATTCGTGCCATCCCCGGCCCCCGGTGGCTTTCGGCAATGACAAAGTGTGTCTTTCAGGCGGGTTTCAATTGGCAGCTTATCGAAAACAAGTGGTCGCGTTTCGAGGAAGTCTTCGAAGGTTTCGATGTCGCCCGTTGGTCGATGATGAACGATGAAGATCTCGACGGCTTGCTAAAGGCCGGCGGCATCGTCACCAACGGGGCGAAGCTAAGATCGGTCGGTTCCAATGCCACCTTCTTGCGCACGCTGGCGCAGGAAGGTGGCAGCGTCGGTTCTTTTTTTGCAAGCTGGGACAAGGCCACACATTGCCAACTGATCAAAAGACTTGCAGACGATGGCGCACGACTGGGCGGTCGTACCGGTCAAATATTCCTTCGCCGCATGGGGGTTGATACGCTGGTCTTCTCGCCAGACGTACTAAAGGCCCTGAAGCGCGAAGGGATCGTCGATAAGTTACCTTCATCGCTTAAGGGGTATCAGGCCGTTCAAGCGGCAATCGACAGGTGGGCGGAACAGACCCCGCGACCGCTCACGCAGATTAGCCAGATACTTGCTTTTTCTGTCGGTTAAGAAGGTGCATGGGTGCTTGTGCAGTCCTCAATGGGGTCATATATTGAACCCCAGTTAATAATGATAATGATCAACGACAGACAGGGAATATAAAATGGCAACTTATGAATGTGAGAAATGCGGCATGAGCGTTAATGCCACCTGCGGCAAGTGCGACGCGCCTTTGGTCAACGATACCTTGACCCTGCCCGATGGAAATGAAGTGCAAGTCTCGAAATGCCCCAACGATCACGGCAAAATCAAATCGCCGATGTGTTGCGGTCAGGATATGAGCTGTAGCGTTTAGGCTTGTCGGCCTTAATAAATAAAAATGCCGTGGCGGTCATGCCACGGCATTTTTTTTGTCGATGAATTTACGAAAATCAAAGTTGCTCGAGCATGACCTCGGCGCTGCTGACCCGGTATTCGCCGGGGGCCTCGTGGTTGAGGACGCTGACGACGCGGTTATCGACGATCATTGAAAAGCGTTGGCAGCGCACGCCCATACCGCGCGCACTGGAGTCTATGTCCAGGCCCATTGCCTTGCTCAGCAGGGCCGCACCGTCGCCGGCCATGACGATGGTCTCGCCGACGTTCTGATCCTTGCCCCAGGCACCCATCACAAAAGCGTCGTTGACCGACAGGCAGACGATAAGATCGATGCCCTTTTCCTTAAGGGCGTCGGCGTGGGCCAGGTAGCTCGGCACATGTTTGGCCGAACAGGTCGGTGTGAAGGCGCCGGGCAGGCCGAACAAGGCGACTTTTTTGCCGCCGAACAACTCGTCGGTGGAGTGCTTTTCGGGACCGTTCTCGCCCATGATGAAAAGGAATTCCGAAGGGATGGTGTCGCCGGGTTGAATGGTCATCTGTTTATACTCTTTCTAAAGTGGGGCTTTCTTTTTACTTGCTGGCGCTGGCCTTGTCGAGGGCCTGGGTGACCGTGTCGTGGCTCAGCAGTTCGGGCAGGGCCAGGCCACCGGGTAGTCCGGGGCCGTAGACGGCATTGAAGGGAATCCCGTAACGCCCGAATGTCGCCAGATAGGCGGCTATGGCGTCGTCGGGCAGGGTCCAGTCGGCCTGCATGGCGACGACGTTGTCGGCACCAAGACGGACCAGCATATCGTCCTCGGCGAGCACGAAAGTCTTGTTGATCTGGCAGGTCAGGCACCAGTCGGCGGTGACATCGACGAAGACGGTCTTGCCCTGGCTGACCAGTCGCGGGATGGCGGCAACATCGAAGGGTTGCCAAAGGGCGATGAAGCGCGGGTCCTTATCGAGTATCCGCGTTCCCGGCGTGGCGTTAGGGATCAGGCTCGGGGCGGCGAAGGCGAGCAGCGCCATGAGCGCGACGCCGCTGCCGCCGATCAGCCACAGCTTGTCCATGCGCGATCCTAGGAAGACGACGGCGATAACGGCGATCATCAACAGGCCGACGATGGCACTGGCAGCCACGCCGATGACCCCGGAAAGGACACTGACCAGCCAGATGCCGGTGGCGGCCAGGGCGAATCCCATGACCTTGCGCAAGATCACCATCCAGTTGCCCGGTTTGGGCAGGCGAGTCGCCAGTCCCGGCAGCAGGGCGATCAGCAGGTAGGGCGCGGCAAGTCCGATCCCGAGCGCGGCAAAAACGGCGAAAATATCGATCCCGTCACGGGCCAGGGCGAAGCCGACGGCGGTGCCCAGAAACGGTGCCGAGCACGGCGTCGCCAGCAGTGTCGCGAAACAGCCGGTCAGGAAATCGCCGCCGATACCATGGACATGGGCGGTGCGGGCGCCAAGGTCGCCGAGCCAGCCCGGCAGGCGGAATTCATACAGTCCCCAAAGATTACAGGCGAACAGGGTGATAATCAGGGTCATGGCGATGAGGAACCATGGCTGCTGGAATTGAATGCCCCAGCCGATGGTCAAGCCGACGTTTTTCAAAACAACCAGAGCGCTCGCCAACACCAGGAAGGCGAAAACGATACCCGCGGCAGAGGCGATGAAACTGGCGCGCACCCGGACTCGCTCGCCGCCGCCATGGCCGACGATGCTGAGCAGCTTGATCGACAGCACCGGCAATACGCAGGGCATCAGGTTGAGGATCAGGCCACCAAGAATGGCGAGACCGAGAACCAGCGCCAGCGATATATCGCCTGCCGCTTCCGCGCTGCCGAC
The DNA here is from genome assembly GCA_965603695.1 of uncultured Rhodospirillaceae bacterium. Lineage (GTDB taxonomy): Bacteria > Pseudomonadota > Alphaproteobacteria > Rhodospirillales > JABHCV01 > JACNJU01. The sequence goes on from CBFDEA010000004.1 coordinate 13,709, forward strand.
TCCTTGTTCGACAATCATGGCGCGGGTCGCCGAACGCGGGCCGTCGCTCAGCGTCACCGCCAGCTTGGCGTTTAGCAAGCCCGGTGCGGGCAAGTCTTCGCCGCCGTAGACCTTGGCGCTCAACACCGCGCCCAGGGCGTTGTCGGTCAGGCGCACCGTCGGTTTGTCGAAGGCCAGGATATCCGGCCCCTCGAAAAAAGCGTCCGGGGCACTGAAAGGCGTTTTGGCGCTAAGGGTCAGGCGCAGCAGGGTTTCCTTGCCGCCGCCGAGAACCTCGAGTTTGTCCAGCGACAGGCCGTGGCTGGCGCCATCGCCGGGGACCTGCACGGCGAAGCGGTTGATCAGGTGGGCGAAGGCGCTTGGGCTGGCCGGGCCTGCCGGTAAATTCAGCGTCAGCTTGGCCTGATAGGGAACGCAGATTTCGCTGCACGTCAGATAATCGACATTGGCTACGGCGCTGATCGGGCGGCCGGGGGTCGTTGGGCTTAAAGTGATCGGATAGACGACTTCGTCCTTGTAGCCAAGGGTCTCGAGACCAAGGATGGAAAAGCGGTGCGGCACCGGCCACAGCATCTCGGTTACGGCGACATTCTGCGACCCGGCCCAGTCGATGGACGGCGGGTAACCGGCGTCGCCGGGGCTGCGCCAATAGACTTTCCAGCCCGGCTTCAAGGTGAAATGCAGGCCCAGCTTCAGGCTTTCGGCATTGCCGACCGCTGTGCTGGCGGCGACCAGACGCACGGTGGTGTGATCGGTGACGATTGTTTCAGACGATGCGCTGACGCTCTGGGCCGCAACCGGAAAAATGCCGAGCAGCGACAGGGCGAGCACGAGGGCGGCGAACGGGGGGATCTGGGAAAGCTTTGTCATGGCCGCGGATCATACCCTTTTTTGCGTTTTAGCGAAGCGAAAGATGGTCTTCATCACGGACTGTTGAGGGCACGATCAGGTTTTTTGTAATAGGCGGTTTTTATGACCAAATTATGGCTATCAATAAGGCTTACCCGACGGAAGTGATTTGTTTTTCGGGGTTAGTTGTGGCATTATAGGGAAAATCGGGGCGACAGAAACCGATAGAAAGTATGCGCGCAATGGCCTATCGCGAGGACATCGAAAATTCACTTTCAGGGCAACTTCTCATTGCCATGCCGGGTATGGCAGACCCCCGCTTCGAGAAAGCCGTCATCTTTGTTTGCGCCCACAGTTCCGACGGGGCCATGGGCCTGATCGTCAACAAGCCGTTTGACGCTATCTCTTTCCCCGATCTTCTCGAGCAACTGGGTATTTCCGATTGCAACGGGGCCGGTTGCATCGATATCCAGTCGGGCGGACCCGTCGAGATGTCGCGCGGTTTCGTCCTGCACAGCCCGGATTACATTCGCGAGGCGACCCTGGTCGTCGATGAGGGCGTGGCGTTGACGGCGACCCTCGACATCCTGCGCGCCATCGCCGACGGCTTTGGCCCGCGCCGTTGCATGCTGGCCTTGGGCTACGCCGGTTGGGGGCCGGAACAGCTCGACGCCGAAATCCTCAATAACGGCTGGCTCAACGTCGATGCCGACGAGGACCTGGTGTTCGGCGAAGACCTCGGCTGCAAATGGTCCCAGGCCATGGCCAAAATAGGCATCGATCCACAGATGCTCTCAGACACCGCCGGCCACGCCTGAACGCTCACCATCAATTCTGGTCGGCGGGATGATGGACCCCGTCCAGGATAGGTACGTCTCCAAGATCAAACGGGTTGACGCCTTCAAGGCAACCGACGTTGTAGCCATACAGGCTTGGGTTTGAACGCCGTTGGTGGTGGGTATAGATGCCGCATTTCGTGCAGAAGAAGTGCTTCGCCGTAAAGGTGTTGAATTGGTAGTGACCTAAAATATCTTCTCCGCGCATAATTTGCAGATTTTCCAACGCAACCGAGGCGACGATAGCCCCGCGGTGACGGCACATGGAGCAATCGCACCGCCTGGCATCTTCAATGCCATTGGGTAGGGTCAATTTCAGCTCAACGCTTCCGCAGTGGCAGGTTGCGCGGTGTACAGGCTTAACAGTGATCGCCATAACAGCAACTCCAGGTCAATGAATTAAATATCCGCCACGATCAATCGGTAACCAAGATCGATTTCCTGTTTGTCACAAGGTACAAAAAGTGAATAGTGCCGTTC
>CBFDEA010000005.1:0-14576 GCA_965603695.1 uncultured Rhodospirillaceae bacterium
GGGCGCATTGCCCGTATCCTCAAAGGGGCTAGCAAGTTCGGTGCCGAGCTCGACTCACTGGCCGATTTCCTGAGCTTCGGGGTCGCCCCGGCGATGATGCTCTACTTGTGGGCGATGCAGGACGCCGGTCGTTTCGGCTGGATGCTGACCTTGCTGTTCACCATTTCCATGGCCCTCAGGCTGGCCCGCTTCAACACCATGTTGGAGGACGAAGATTTGCCGTCATGGACGAAAAACTTCTTTTCGGGAACCCCCGCCCCGGCTGCCGCCGGACTGGTGCTGACGCCGATGATCCTGTCGTTTCAATTTGGCGATGAATTTTTCCGGCAACCGGCGGTCGTCTCGTTTTTCCTGGTCGGCGTTGCCGCCCTGGTCGTCAGTTCCATACCGACATTCTCGTTTAAGAAAATCAAGGTGCCCTCGAAACAGGTGCTGCCGGCGATGATCATCGTCGGCGCGTTTATCACCGCCCTGGTCAGTGCGCCGTGGACGACACTATCGTGTGTCCTGCTGGTCTATCTGGGGACCATCCCCTTCAGTGTTAAAATGTATCGCAGGAAAATGATCGAAGATCCGCCGCCCCCGCCCCCCCTTAAAGACAGCGACGCTTCCTGAGCTACGCCGTCTATCAGGACTTGTCGGCCTGCCACTGGGCCAGTGTTGCGTGGGCCTCTTCCCCGGTCTTTGTCGGGGAGCCGTCGACGGGTGTCGTAAGTTCGATGACATAGCCGTTGGGATCGCGGAAATAGATTGAACGGATAAAGCCGTGATCGGCGACGCCACGGGTCTCGATCCCTGCGGCCCGACCCTTGGCGAACATCTTGCTTTGCGTTTCCGCATCGACCTCAAGGGCGATATGCAGGTCGTAATCGTGCTGATCCTTGAAGTCGAACGGGCTATCGGGCACTTCGAAGAAAGCCAAAAAGGAGCCATCGCCAAGCCGGAAGAAGCTGTGCAGGGCATGGGTCACACGGCCGGTCTTGGTTTCCTGGATGGGGAAGGCGTTGGCCAGCGGCAGCTCGAGAAAATCCTCATAAAAAATACGGGTTTCTTCCGAATCTCTACAGCGGTAAGCGTTATGGTGTAAGCCTTTGATCATCTGTATGATCCTTTCTGACTTTTCATATTATCGCAAGGAATAACCCGTGTTTTACAATACCAGCGACAATAACCATAACCTGCCCCATGACCCTTTCAAGGCCTGTGTCGCGCCGCGTCCGATTGGCTGGATATCGACGCTGAGCGCGCACGGGGTTGTCAATCTGGCACCCTACAGCTTTTTCAATGGTATCGCCGCAAGCCCGCCGCAAGTCATGTACAGCACCAATGGCACCCAACCCCATGGCCCCAAGGACACCCTGGCAAACATCCGCCAAACCGGCGAATTTGTCGTCAACATCGCCACCTGGGACCTGCGCGAGGCAATGAACATCACCAGCCAGCCCGCCAAGCCCGACGAAGATGAATTCGCCATGGCCGGCCTGACGGCCACGGCGTCGCAAATGGTTAAGCCGCCGCGGATTGGTGAATCGCCGATCAGCATGGAATGCACCCTGATCGATGTCATCGATCTTGCCACCAACGATCCCAGCCAACCCAACACCATGGTTTTAGGCCTGGTCGTCGGCATCCACATCGACGAGGCGGTGCTCACCGACGGCATGATCGACAACGCCAAACTGAAGTTGATTTCCAGGCTCGGTTACAAGGACTATGCCTGTGTCGAGAACGTCTTCACGATGTCCCGCCCCGGCGACGGCGACAAGCTGGCCAGGCTTTAGGGACGCCCTTAGCGCGGAGCCAACGGGGTATCGATCCAAAAACTGGTCCCTTTATTGAGTTGGCTTTCAAAACCAATATCGCCGCCCATGCTCAACATCAGTTCGCGGGCGATCGACAGGCCGATTCCGGTGCCTTCAATTTCCTGTGCGACCGCGCTTTCGCGCGAGAAGGGGTTAAAAATAAACGGCTTGAATGAATCGGGGATGCCGGTCCCCGTATCCTTAATATAAAGGCGCCCCATTCCATGGGCCGCGCGGTTTTCGCATGTCACGGTGATGTTGCCCCCTGCAAGCGTGTATTTAACCGCATTGGACAAGATATTAATCAGCACTTGGCGAATGCGTTGTGGATCGGCATAAACAAATATTTCACCGTTGCATTGGCAGGCTAAATCGACGGTAATATTTTTATTCTCGGCTTGCTGTTCGATGAATGACAAACATTCGTTCATCTGTCCCACCAAAGAGAAGCCAACCACTTCCAATTCCAGTGAGCCCGATTCGACCTTCGCAAGATCAAGAATATCAGAGATCAAGTCGAGAAGGTGTCGACCGCTATCGATGATATGGTCAAGATATTGATCACGTTTTTCCTTGGCCGTGGCTTCCGACATGTATTTCAGGAACTCGCTAAATCCAAGAATGGCATTCAGCGGCGTTCTCAATTCATGGCTCATATTGGCGAGGAATTCCGATTTTGCCCGATTTGCGCTTTCCGCTTCCTCTTTGGATTTTTCCAACTCTTTAGTGCGGTCCAGGACGCGTTGTTCCAGCTCCGCATTCAGGTTGCTCAGTTCTTTCTGGGCAATTTTGGCTTCGGTGATATCCTGAACAGTGCCGATATGGGCGATAGGCTTGCCCGTTTCGTCGAATTCAACCTCGCTATGTTCCCTGAGCCAGCGCACACAGCCGTCAGAGTCGGCAACCCGATATTCAACATCGTAGTTTTCAAATTCGTTTTCAGCTTTCTCAAAAATAGCCCCGACCCGTTCCTTGTCCTCGGGGTGGATCGATTGCAGCGAATCCTCAATTGTTTTTGGGATATCTCCCTTAATGGCGCAAACTTCCTGATAGTTAGGCGACCAGTCGATGAGCTTTTTCTCACTGAACGACCAACGCCAGTAGGCCAGCCTGGCCTGATCGGTAGCAACTTTGTATTTGGCTTCCGATGTTCTGAGTTCCGCCTCCAACCTTTTTCTTTTCGTCAGGTCATGGGCGGAGAACAACAAGTAGGTACCGGAGTGCGTTTTGAACTGCGAGACGGAAATCAGGCAGAAAACCGGCTCTCCTGATTTTTTAAGCAGTGTCACTTCGAAATTATTGACGACACCGGTTTTTTCGAGCTTCTCGACAACCTCCTTTCGATCATCGAGATCGGCCCAAACGTTCACTTCATCGATGGGTTTGCCGATAACTTCTTCGCGGCTGTAACCGAAGGTCTTGAGCCAAGTCTCGTTGACATCAATTTGACGACCATCCTCCAGGGCAGAAACGCCCATCAGGCTGCCGCTGGTGTCATAGCAGGCGCGGAACAGTTCAAGCGCATCGATTGACTGCATATCGGGAGAAAGAGGAAGAGAAGACATTTGCGTCGTATGTTCCCGGTTGAAAAATCCTTAGAACAAAGTTGGCAGATCAAGCTTCCGCAAATACCTACTATGCCTTGTCCACCATGATGCTAACGGGATGCTTCGATTGAATCAACGCCGCTATCATGCGATACCGGGCTCCCCCTTGGCTTGACGGCGATCCACCAGCCATTGATGAACGTTGGCCTTGATCATCAGGGCACAGGGGGTTACGACCAGCGTCAGCACGGTGGCGAAGCCGAGGCCGAAAACGATCGCCGTCGATAGCTGCGCCCACCATTGCATGGACGGTGCGCCGACGCTTATTTCGCGGGCGATGAAATCGATATTGACGCCGGTGACCATGGGCATCAGGCCGAGTATCGTCGTGACCGTCGTCAGCAAAACCGGGCGCAGGCGCTGCGCCCCGGTGCGCAGGATCGCCTCCCTGGCCGAATTGGCCGTTAGCTTTAAGCGGTCATAAGTATCGATCAGCACGATGTTGTTGTTGACGACAATCCCAGCCAGGGCAATGACGCCAACGCCGCTCATGATAATGCCGAACGGCTGGCCGGTGACAAGCAGGCCGATAAAGACACCGATGGTCGACATGATGACCGAGGTCAGAATAAGCAGCGCCGAATAGAAACTGTTGAACTGGGTGACCAGAATAATCGCCATGATGAACAGTGCCACCATGAAGGCCTTGCCTAGGAAGTCTTCGGCCTTTTTCTGTTCTTCGTCCTCGCCCTTGAAGGTAATTTTAACGCGGGGATCAATTTTGCTGGCCTTTAACAAGGCTTGAAGTTCAACAACCTTGTCGGCGGGAAGCAGGCCTTCGGCAACATCGGCCTTGATCGTCATAACCCGTCTGGCATCGGTGCGCCGGACAATGCCGGTCTTCTGCCTGGCCGTTCGCTCGACAAAATTGCTGATCGGAACCCGGCCCTTGTCCGTATTGATGCGGATGTGGTCAAGCTGATTGATGGTCCTGTACTTGACCGGATAGCGAGCCTGAATATCGATTTCTTCATCGGCGTCATTGGGCCGGTAACCGCCCAGCTTGATGCCGGTGCTGGCCATCTGGACGGCCCGTCCGACAACATCAATACTAGCGCCGAATTTCATCGCCTGGGCCCGGTCGACTTTGATTTCCCAGTCGATACCGGGAAGCGGGCGAGAGTCTTCAATATTGATCAAGCCCGCTATGGAATGGAATCCCTTAAGGACTTCCTCGACGGCTGGCGACAACAATTCAGGGAAACGCGACGATAGTTCAATCGCCACCGGCTTGCCGACCGGCGGCCCGGATTCCTGCTTGCGGCGATCGATGATAATACCGACCAGATCGGCGGTGCGGGCTTCAATTTCGTCGAGAATCTGATTGGCCTTGCGACGATGTTGCCAGTGGGTGAATTCAAGCGAGATGATACCGATGATGTCTTCGGATTCCTGGCTATTCTTTTCCTTGCCGGTGCGCAGGTAGACGCCGTCGAATTCGCCCTTTTCGGCGCCGATTTCAAGAACCCGGGATTCGACTTCTTTCATCAAGCGGTCCATTTCATAGACCGACAGATTGCCGCGGGCGCGGACCTGAATTTTTGCGAAATCCGGCTCCACCTCGGGGAAAAATTCGATGCCCTTGCCATAAGCGGCGTAAAGCACCTGAACCCCGACCAGCAAGGCAACTGCCCCGCCGAGGATTTTCGCCGGATGATTGAGGGCGATTTTAAGGACATGAATATAACCGCCGGTATAACCGCCGGTTTCCTCCGGGTCATGACTCTCGCTACCGGCCAGCTTGGCCATGGTGCCCGGGTCGGCGTTGCCGGGCTTACCGATAAAGGCCCCCAGAGTGGGCACAAAAATAAGCGCCATCAGTAAGGACGCCGACAAGGTCGCAAGCAGGGTCAGCGGCAAATACTTCATAAACTCGCCGACCACACCGGGCCAGAACACCAGCGGCAGGAAAGCGGCCAGCGTCGTCGCCGTCGAGGCGATGATCGGCCATGACATGCGCTTGGCAGCCAAGGCGTAGGCAATCCGGCGCGGTTCGCCCTCGACCATTTTGCGGTCGGCGAATTCGGTGACGACGATAGCCCCGTCAACCAACATGCCGACGGCCAGGATCAAACCGAACAGGACGACGATATTGATGGTCATGCCGAGGCTCGTCAAAACCAGGATACCGGTCAGGAACGAGCCCGGAATGGCGATGCCGACAAGCCCCGCTGTGCGTAAGCCCAGGGCCGCGATGACCACGACCATGACCAGCAGGACGGCGGCGATGACATTGTTTTGCAGATCATTGAGCATGATCCGAATATCTTTCGATTTGTCCTGGGCGAAGCCGACTTTAACGGCGCCTTGCAGCGCTTCGGGCCAGTCAGCCCTGGCCGCCGCGACGGCCAGGCGGACCTTTTCGATGGTCTCGATAATATTCTCGCCGGTGCGCTTGGTCACTTCCAGGACCAGCGCCTGATGGCCATCGAAGCGGGCGAAACTTTCCGCATCCTTGTAGGTTCGGCGGACTTCTGCAACATCGGAAAGTTTGATGACGGCGTCGCCATCGGTCCTCAGCGGCAGGCCCATAATATCTTTGGTCGTTTCAAGCAGGCCCGGAACTTTAAGCGAAAAGCGGCCGTGACCGGTATCCTGGGCACCGGCGGCGACCAGTAGATTGGATGAGGCGACAAGGGCAATAGCCTGCTCCGGCGACAATCCGTAACTTTCGACCCGCACAGGATCGATCAGCACCTCGACCATTTCTTCACGCTCACCGCCGATTTTCACTTCCAACACGGTGGCGATGGATTCGACCTCGTCCTTCAGGTCACGCGCCAGACTTAACAAAGTGCGTTCAGGGACTTCTCCGGCCAGGGTCACGAGGATGACCGGAAACAAACTGAAGTTGACTTCATGGACGGTCGGTTCTTCGCTGTCGTCGGGCAAATCCGGCTTCGCCAGATCGACCTTTTCACGGACATCGCTCATCGCCTTATCGACATCGAAACCGGCGTCGAATTCAAGAGTGACATTGGCCCCACCCTCGTATCCGGTGGACCGCATTTCCTTGACCCCTTCGATACCCCGAAGCTCCTGCTCCATGGGGCGGATCAGCAAGCGTTCGGCATCTTCGGGCGAAATGCCGTCGTGGCTCATCTGCACGTAGACTATCGGGATATTGATATCCGGGTCGGCTTCCTTGGGTACATTGATATAGGCGACGGTGCCGGAAATCAGGATCAGCACCAGGGCCGCAAGGACGGTGCGGGAGTGGGTGATGGCCTGATCGATCAGGGCGTTCATGATGCCGGTTCCCCGGTGCTATCGACGGCTTTTACTGTCTGTCCGGAACGCACGAATTCCTGACCGACGATGATCAAATTGGCCTCATCGGGCAGCCCGGTCAGCCAGATGCCTGCAGGCGTATCATCGACAATTGTGACGCCGTGGAAGCGCACCACATTGTCGGCATCGACGATCTTGACGCCCAACGCGCCGCTGTTGCTCAAAGTCAGCACCGCCGGGGTAACAAAATGCGCCTTGATGCGGCCTTGCCCTAACTTAAGTTCCGTCGTCACACCCTCGGCGATGGCGCGCGCAGGGTTAGCCAGTGTGACTTCCACCCGGAACGTCCGGGTCGATTGCGAACCGACCTTCGATAGATAACTGACGACCCCTTCCTGAGGCACGCTTGCAGGCAATCTCAGCATCGCCACATCGCCAAGACTGATACGGCTGGCGGCCTTTTGCGTCACTTCGCCGACAACCAGGATTGGATCGAGATCGACAACCGTGGCGCTGATTGCGCCGATCGCGACGAAATCACCGATATCGACGGCAATATCGTCAAGCACACCGTCGAAGGGGGCACGGATGGTCGTGCGATCGATATCGACCCTGATCGAGCGCAAGCTGGCTTTCGCGGTTTCAAGGTCGGCTTTGGCTGCCGACAATTGAACTTTCGAGCGAAACTGCTTTTTCGATAGCTTCTGGGCCGCCTCGAAGGCGATGTCATAACGTTCGACCAGGGCCTTGGCCTGATTCAAGCGCGCCTGCCGGTCGGCCATGTCAATGCGGGCAATGACATCACCCTTTTTGACGGTCTTGCCCTTGACCCCTGGAACGGCGACGATCCGCCCGGATGTTTCAACCCTGACCTGAACCGAGCGCACTGCTTCGGTGCGGCCAAACAAAACGACGGCGCTTTCATGGGCGCGGGCGATGGAACGACGGGTGCGGACCGGGGTCAGGGTTTCGCCCACGGACGCCGCCGTCCCCGAAGCGGTATCCATGGCGACCGCAGGGCTGCTGACTTTCCCCTTGAACTGACCGGAGGCAACCCAGAGGGAAGCCACCAGGGCGACGCCGATGGCGATAATGAAAGAACTTTTCATTGCTCCGTTCCTGTTTTTTCTGATGTTTCAGGCCCGGTGCCCAGCAACATATGCCCGTTTTCCTCCATATAAGTGACCATGGTCCGGTAGAACGTCCGTCCCAAACCGCGGACGAAAAGCCGCTGCGGCGGAACGTCCGTATCGTCCAGTTCTTCGACCCGCTCAAGCAAAGAGCGGTAAAACCCAAGTTGCTGATTAAAGACTTCGTGCAGATGATCGGGTTCGAGAAAATCCTGCAGGAAGAACATCACCATGACTTCCGAACGCAGCTTGTCATCGACGGGCGTTTTCTTCAGGGCATTCTTCAACACCTGCCTGCCCTTATCGGTCAACGAATAGACCTTCTTGTCGGGGCGGCCATCCTGACTTTGCTCGCACATGGTGATCAACTCATCGTCGCAAAGCTTGGCCAGGGCCGGATAGATCGAGCCATAACTGACCTGATGGAAATAGGCGAACGGGCCTTCCTCGAACATTTTCTTGATTTCATAGCCGCTGGCGTCGCCACAAGTCAGCGCGCCAAGGCACAGGTTCTTCGCGTCCATTAGTTTGGTTCCTTAAATGATATATCACGCCTTCATATATCAAGGTGATATATTCCGTGTCAACATATATGTCCTCCGTCGTATTCTCGGCATCCCTGGTCGCAGCTTGGATAGACTGGATTCCCCCCCTCTGCGAGTGATAGCCTTGGGCCAAAGGGAGGAGCCAAAAGGTGAAGTCGAAATATTCCATTTTCAGTCTGGTGCGCAACGCCATGGGCTATCACCAGGGCTGGGAACAGGCCTGGCGCAGCCCGGAGCCGAAGCCCGAATACGACGTCATCATTATCGGTGGCGGCGGCCATGGCCTGGCGACGGCCTACTATCTGGCCAAGGAACATGGGCTAACTAATGTTGCGGTCATCGAGAAAGGCTGGATCGGCGGCGGCAACACCGGCCGCAACACGACGATTATCCGCTCCAACTACCTGTGGGACGAAAGCGCCCGCCTCTACGACAAATCCCTTAAGCTCTATGAAGGCCTCTCCCAGGAACTGAACTTCAACATCATGCTGAGCCAGCGCGGCGTGCTCAACCTTGCCCATAATCTGCACGACCTGCGCGAGATCAGCAGGCGGGTCAACGCCATCCGCCTCAACGGCATCGATTCGGAAATGCTCAGCACCGCCGAGGTCAAGGCCATGGTGCCGATCCTCGATTGCTCAAAGGACGCCCGCTATCCCGTCCTTGGCGCTTCCTTACAAAAGCGCGGCGGCGTCGCCCGCCATGACGGCGTCGCCTGGGGCTATGCGCGGGCCGCCGATGCGCGCGGCGTCGACATCATCCAAAAGTGCGAAGTCACCGGCATTGTTCGCGACGGCGATACGGTCACCGGGGTCGAGACCACGCGCGGCACCATCAAGGCGAAGAAAGTCGCCATCGTCACCGCCGGTCATACATCCCACGTCGCCGCCATGGCCGGCATCCGCCTGCCCATTGAAAGTTTCCCGCTGCAGGCAATGGTTTCCGAGCCGATCAAGCCGGTGCTCGATTGCGTTGTCATGTCCGGTGCCGTGCATGCCTACATCAGCCAGTCGGACCGTGGCGAGATGGTCATGGGGGCCGGTATCGATCACTTTGTTTCCTATACCCAGAAAAGCACGCTGGCCGTCGTCGAGCATCAAATGGCGGCGGTGACCAAGCTTATCCCGATTCTCTCGCGGCTGCGCCTGATGCGCCAGTGGGCCGGCATCGTCGACACCTGCCCCGACGCCAGTCCCATCGTTTCGAAAACGCCGGTCGAAGGCCTCTATGTGAATGGCGGCTGGGGAACCGGCGGCTTCAAGGGGACCCCCGGTTCCGGCTGGGTCTTCGCCCACACCATCGCCGAGGACCGGCCGCACGCCCTGAACGCGCCATTCGGCCTGGAACGCTTTACCACCGGCGCACTGATTGACGAACACGGCGCCGCCGCCGTCGCCCACTAGAGGATTATTGACATGTTCCTGATAAATTGCCCCTGGTGTGGCGCCCGTGACGAAGAGGAATTCTCCTACGGTGGAGAAGCCCACATTACCCGCCCGAAAGACCCGGATTCCTTAAGCGACGAAGAATGGGCCGACTATCTGTTCATGCGCAAGAACACCAAAGGCGTTTACCTGGAGCGCTGGAACCACGCCCATGGCTGCCGCCGTTGGTTCAATATGCAACGCAACACGGCAACCCACGAATTCGGCGCTGTCTACAAGATCGGGGAGACCCCGCCGAAATGAGCACATCACGTAACAGGCTCGCCGAAGGTGGCCGCATCGCGCGGACCAAAACCCTGGCCTTCACCTTTAATAGTCGTCGTTATACGGGCTTCGAGGGCGACACCCTGGCATCCGCCCTGCTCGCAAATGGCGTCAAGACGCTGGCCCGAAGCTTCAAGTATCACCGCCCGCGCGGCCTCTATTCCGCCGGAGTCGAGGAGCCCAACGCCGTCGTCCAACTGGAAACCGGAGCCCGCACCCGGCCCAACCTGCAGGCCACGGAGATCGAGCTTTACGATGGCTTGAACGCCAAAAGCGTCAACTGCTGGCCGTCGGTCGATTTCGATATCGGTGCCATCAACTCGCTAGCGGCGCGCCTGCTGCCCGCCGGTTTCTACTACAAGACTTTCATGTGGCCGAAAAGCTTCTGGATGTCCTACGAAAAAATCATTCGCAATGCCGCAGGCCTTGGCACCGCGCCAAGCGAACCCGATCCCGACACCTACGACAAGATGCACGAACACACCGACGTGCTGATCGTCGGCGGCGGTCCCAGCGGACTCGCCGCCGCCCTTGCCGCCGGGCGCAGCGGTGCGCGGGTCATCCTGGTCGATCAAGAGGCCGAACTCGGCGGCAGGCTACTTTCGGAAAACGAAACCATCAACGGCAAAGCGGCGACGCACTGGATTGCCGAAGCGACTGCTGAACTGGCGGGCATGGAAGACGTCCGGGTACTGACCAGAACCACCGCCTTCGGCTACTACGACCAGAATTATCTAGGGCTTTGCGAGCGTCGCCATATCGATGTCAGCAAACCCGTGGCGCACAGCAGTGAGCGCCTGTGGCGGATTCGCGCCAAACAGGTGGTGCTGGCAAGCGGCGCTATCGAACGGCCATTGGTGTTCGCCAATAATGATCGGCCCGGCGTTATGCTGGCGGGGGCCTTGCGCTCTTACGTCACCCGCTACGGCGTTAGCGCCGGCAAAAACGTCGTGATCTTTACCAACAACGACGACGCCTACCGCTCGGCCCTTGATCTCGACGCCGCCGGAATCAAAGTCGCCGCCGTCGTCGATTTGCGGACCGACCCAGACGGCCCCCTGGTCGATAGTGTGCGGGCCCGCAATATCAGCGTATTCGATGGCTGGGCGGTCACCGCCGTGATCGGATCGAAGGCCGTCAAAGCCGTCGAGATCATGCAACTGTCCGCAGGCGGCGACAGCGTCAGCGGCCCGCCGACCCGGCTTGAGTGCGACGTGCTGGGTTCGTCGGGTGGCTGGAACCCGGTCGTCCACCTGCATTCACAATCAGGCGGCAAGGCCCGCTTCGATCAAACCATCCAGTCCTTCGTCCCCGGCACATCGACCCAGGCCGAACGCTCGGCCGGTGCCTGCGCCGGCAGCTTTGCCCTGAAAGACTGCCTCAAAGATGGCCATGACGCCGGCAAGGCGGCAGCCAAGCTGGCCGGGTTTTCGCCGTCGCGCCACAAACAACCGAGCGCCGAGGCGCTCTTCGAAGCGCCCCTGAAGGCCTTGTGGATCGTCCCCACAGGCGACCTGGACAACCGTGCCAAGGGTTTCGGGGCCAAGCATTTCGTCGATATTCATGGTGATGTTACCGTCGCCGATATCGAACTTGCGGCACGCGAGGGTTATCATTCGGTCGAACACGTCAAGCGCTACACCGCCCTTGGCATGGGTCCCGATCAGGGCAAGACCGGCAATATTCCGGGCATGGCGGTGTTGGCTGCAACTCTCGGAATGCCGATCGAAGAGGTCGGCACCACGACCTTCCGCCCGCCGTTTACGCCGGTCACCTACGGTGCATTGGCCGGGCGTGATATCGGCGCGTTTTCCGACCCGGCCCGGCAAACCGCCATGCATCACTGGCACGAACAAAACGGCGCCCTGTTCGAGGACGTCGGCCAATGGAAACGGCCGTGGTATTACCCGAAACCCGGCGAAACCATGCGCGACGCCCTTAACCGCGAATGTCTGGCGGCGCGCAACGCCATCGCCATTCTCGATGCCTCGACCTTGGGCAAGATCGACATTCAAGGCCCCGACGCGGCGGAATTTCTCAACCGCATCTACACCAACGCCTGGAGTAAACTTGGCATCGGCAAGTGCCGTTACGGGTTGATGCTCGGCGAAGACGGCATGGTCATGGACGACGGCGTCACGGCGCGCCTGGGCGACAATCACTTCCACATGACGACGACCACCGGCAACGCCGCCAGGGTCCTGGGCTGGCTTGAGGAATGGCTGCAAACCGAATGGCCGGACCTTCAGGTGTATTGCAATTCTGTCACCGAACACTGGTCGACGATGACCATCTGCGGCCCCAAGGCGGGCGAGCTGATGGCCGAATTCACCACCGACATCGACCTCGATCCGCAAGCCTTCCCGTTCATGAGTTTTCCGCATCAGTTTCACCGGCGAGCTTTCTTATGAAATCAATGTCCCGGCCGACCTGGCCCTGAGCCTGTGGACGGCGTTGATGAACGCCGGGGAAAAGTACGGCATCACCCCTTACGGCACCGAGACCATGCATATCCTGCGCGCCGAAAAGGGCTACATCATCGTCGGCCAGGAAACCGACGGCACGGTGACGCCTCTTGATCTCGGCATGGACTGGATCGTCTCGAAGAAGAAAGACTTTATCGGCAGTCGATCACTTGCCCGCACCGACAGTGTGCGCGAAGGCCGCAAGCAACTGGTTGGTTTACTGACCAGCAATCCATCGGTGGTCCTGCCCGAAGGGGCGCAACTGGTCAGTGATCTGAAACCGGCACCGCCCATGGACATGATCGGCCATGTCACCTCGAGTTACTACAGCGCCACCCTGGGCCGCTCCATCGCCCTGGCCGTGGTCAAAGACGGGCGCAACCGTTTAGGCGAGGTCATCCACGCGCCGATGTTGACCAAGACCATCGACTGCGAGATCGTCGACCCGGTCTTCTTCGACAAGGAAGGGAGCCGCATCGATGGTTGAGAGTTACATGAAACAAAGCCCGCTGGCCCCCTTAGGGCTTAACGCCAGGGCAACAGGCTTTGACGCCGACGTGGAGGTCGGGATCACCCTTGCCGAGCTTCAAGTGCCCGGACAAATCGGCCTCAGGCTCGACGCGTCGAACAAGACAGTGCTTGATCTTGCCGAAAAGGCCCTCGGTCTGCCACTCGCCAACACGGCAAACGCCAAGGCCGACAAAACGTGCCTGTGGCTCGGCCCCGACGAATGGCTGGTGATTGCGCCGCGCCCATTGGTCGGCAAACTGCAAACGGCCCTGCAAGGCCATCACGCCACCGTCCTCGATGTCTCCGACAGCCGCATCGTCATTTCCCTGTCAGGGGCCAATGCCCGCGATGTCCTGAAGAAGGGTTGCGGCCTTGATCTGCACCCGCGCGTCTTCGGCCCCGGCCAGTGCGCCTCCTCGACCCTGTCCATGGCCCACGTCCTGATCCACCAAACCGCCAGCGACAGCTACAACCTGTTCGTCCACAGAAGCTTCAGCCAATACCTGTGGGCCTGGCTCGAAGACGCCGGGGCTGAGTACGGGATCAGGGTTAGTGTCGATTAAGCCAGCAAGTTGAACACGTTAGTGGCGGAACCGGTGCCCAGTAGATTGAGGTAGGCGTTGCGCAGGCCGATGTTGCGGCTGATTGACGAGGCCAGGGCCAGGTCCGTGTTGTTGGCGGCGGTGGTCAGTTCTTGCTGGGCCAGTAACTGGCGCTGGTTTGCCGCCGAGATGATGCTACCCGAACCCTCTGCCTTGACTTCGGCGATGCCATAATCGAAACGGGCCTGGGCCAAAGCGCCTTTGAGGGACGCCAGATTGCTATCGAGTGTCGATAACGCCGAACGAAGAGTGGTTTCGGCCAGCGCCCGTCCGTCACTGGTCGCCAACCCCTCGTAGGCCCATGAATCAACAATGCCAAGGCCGTTGGTCGCCAGCGTCGCGCCGGTAAAACTTTCCTCCGCCGCCGTACCGGCATGAATGGTAAAGCCGACCGTCGCCCCCGAAAGGCTGTCCAGTCGCAGTTCCTGATTGACGATGACGCTCTTGCCCGTCGCCACGCCTGTGGAATCGTACTGCAGCAAGGTAAGATCGGTGGAAATATCATCCTTGGCCCAGTAGTTGCCACCGGATTCCGTCAAGCTGTAACCGCTTGAAAGGTCGCGGTGGGTGACCCTGGTGACATCCAGATCGGGATTGCTGTAGTAGGCAATATCGACATCGTAGTCAGTGCCGACCAGATTGGGATTTTCCGCCGTATAATTGGCAAGGCCGTTCAAACCCCGCACGGCGGCATCGAACAAAAGCGCGTCCTGGGTCAGGTCCGCGCCGCTATGGTCGGCGGCGTTGCCATTGATCGTCAACAATGTCGAGACTCTCGCTTCGGCGCCACATATTATCAATCGCGGCGCTGATTGGTACAGGTCTCTCGGCACTGAGAAGTCCCCCGGAACGAAGATCTTCAGTCTCTCCGGCCACGTCAAACAACCCGGCAACTACGAGGTGGAGCTCGGCTTCAATCTGAAGGACCTGATCTACTCGCCCAAGTACGGTGGCGGGATTCTTGGAGACAGGAAG
>CBFDEA010000006.1:0-13866 GCA_965603695.1 uncultured Rhodospirillaceae bacterium
TGCAACTGGTCCGCAACCCCAAGCAGTTCGATGTCATCGTCACCGACAACCTGTTCGGCGATATCCTGAGCGACTGTGCGGCGATGCTGACCGGATCGCTCGGCATGTTGCCGTCGGCCAGCCTTGGCGAGGCCGACGAAAGCGGTCGCCGTCGCGCCATGTACGAACCGGTGCACGGCTCGGCCCCCGACATTGCCGGTGAAGATATGGCCAACCCCATCGCGACGATCTTAAGCTTCGCCATGTGCCTGCGTTATTCCTTCGACATGGCCGAGGACGCCGATCTCATCGAACGGGCCGTGCAAAACGTCCTGAACGGCGGCCTGCGCACCGCCGACATCATGAGTGATGGCATGACCAAAGCCTCGACCACACAAATGGGCGAAGCGGTGGTCCTGGAAATGGAAAAGCTTACGGGCTGATGAAGCCGCTTGATTTTCCATGTCCTGTCGGGCTAAAAGTGTCTTCGTTATTTTAAGGATTTTAGCAAGATGCGTTTCGAGATGACTAAAACCATGAAGAAAACCACCACTGGCGGCTAGCCGGGGTCCTTCTTTGTGCGCGAACAAAAGGCCCGCGGAACCATCCGGCGGGCCTTTCGCTTATTTGGCGTCGGATAATTTAGGAGTGAGAAAATGGGTTACACAGTTGCCGTCGTCGGTGCCACCGGAAACGTTGGCCATGAGTTACTGAATATTCTGTCCGAGCGGAAATTCCCGGTCGATGAGGTTATCGCGCTGGCGTCCGAACGCTCTGTCGGCAAGGAAATTTCCTTCGGCGAGGACGATATTCTGAAAGTTCAGAATCTCGAGACTTTCGATTTCCACGGTGTCGACATTGTCTTGTCCAGCCCGGGTGCCAAAGTGTCGGCCATCTATGCGCCCATAGCGGCGGCGGCGGGTGCCGTCGTCATCGACAACACGTCGCACTTCCGGATGGACCCGGACGTGCCGCTGGTGGTGCCGGAAGTCAACCCGCAGGCAATCGCCGGGTACACCAAAAAGAACATCATCGCCAACCCCAACTGTTCGACCATCCAGATGGTTGTGGCCTTGAAGCCTTTGCATGACCTGGCCAAAATTGAGCGTATTGTCGTCTCCACCTATCAGTCGGTTTCCGGTGGCGGCAAGGAAGCCATGGACGAGCTGTTCAATCAGACCCGCGGCATTTTCGTCAACGATCCGGTGTCTTCCAACCAGAGTGTTTTCCCCAAGCAGATCGCCTTTAACTGCATCCCCCATATCGATAGCTTCATGGACGACGGGCAGACCAAGGAAGAATGGAAAATGACGGTCGAGACGAAAAAGATTCTCGATCCCAAGATCAAGGTCACCGCAACGTGCGTTCGTCTGCCGGTGTTCATCGGCCATGCCGAGGCGGTCAATATTCAGTTCGCCGAGCCAATTTCCGACGATCAGGCGCGCGCAGCACTGCAAGCGGCACCAGGTGTTGTCGTCGTCGACCACCGGGCCGATGAAGGTTATGTGACGCCCGCCGAATCTGCCGGTGAAGACGCCGTCTACGTCAGCCGTATTCGCAGTGATCCGACTATTGAAAATGGCCTAAACATCTGGGTCGTCTCCGATAACCTGCGCAAGGGTGCGGCCCTGAACACGGTCCAGATCGCCGAAGAGCTGATTAAAAATTACCTGAAGTAGTCAGGCTTAAGGGGCTATTAAAGTTTTGGCGCGCCTGTCGGGGCCTTCAAACTCCATTTCCTTGCGGCGGCGGTCGGGTCCGAAAAAGCTTTTGGTGCGAATGAAGGAACGCGGTTTTTCGATAACCGCCTGAATGCGGCTAAACAGGACGCTGACGGAAATCGGCTTGACGACGAATTCGGTGACTCCGGCATCTCGCGCCTCGACGATTCTGATCATCTCCGAATAAGAGGTCAGCATGATGATCGGCACATAAGGATCAAGACTTTCCGGTGCGGTGCGGATCATTCGGGTCAGTTCGATGCCGTCGAGCGGTTCCATGGCCCAGTCGGTGATGACGATGTCGGCGGCAAATTCTTCGAGAACTTTCAAGGCGTCCTCACCGTTAGGGCATGCCCGAATATCCCTGGCGCCAAGAGAACCCAGCACTCGCCGGATCACGCTCTGCATGAACTGGTTATCCTCGACGACAAGGAATTTTACATTGCTAAGGTAGGCATCGGACATTCAGACTTAATCTCGATTTATTGTCGTGGCGGTTCTATTTAAGAAGCCTGAAACAGTCTGGCAAAGAAACTGTTGTAATGAAAGAAGAAGCGGCGGTTTTCACAATGTGAAAGGCGCTCTTGCCTTGAGGCGTAATCCGGTTGTAGCTTCTCGCAACTGCAAAACAACTTAACCGAGGACCCGACATGGCGCAACGCGCACGCCCACGACGCAGTATTCTCTATATGCCAGGCTCCAACGCCCGCGCCCTGGAAAAGGGTCGCGGTCTTGCCGCCGATGGCCTGATCCTCGATCTCGAAGACGCCGTTGCCCCCGATGCCAAGGAAATGGCGCGGCAGCAAATCGTCGAGGCCCTGAAAGCCGGTGGTTATGGCCAGCGCGAACTGATCGTCCGGGTTAATGGGCTGGAGAGTCCCTGGGGTAAGGACGATATCGTCGCCATGGCGACATCCGGTGCCGATGCCATTTTGCTGCCCAAGGTCGATGGTGGCGCGATGGTTCGCGAAACGCAAAAATTGATGGAGGATTCCGGCGCTCCTGATGACATGGCTATCTGGTGTATGATGGAAACCCCGCTGGGTATGCTGCACGCCGAAGAAATAGCCTTCGCCAGCCCGCGCCTGGGTGGTCTCGTTCTTGGTACGTCCGATTTGGCCAAGGACCTGCACGCCGCCCATACCAGGG
Source organism: uncultured Rhodospirillaceae bacterium (assembly GCA_965603695.1). Taxonomy (GTDB): domain Bacteria; phylum Pseudomonadota; class Alphaproteobacteria; order Rhodospirillales; family JABHCV01; genus JACNJU01. The sequence goes on from CBFDEA010000006.1 coordinate 2,850, forward strand.
ATCGGTTGCCGATGATTACCAGTCTGGGCCTTTGTCTGCTGGCGGCGCGCGCCGCCGGGATCGCCATCGTTGACGGCGTCCACCTTGATCTTGCCGACGATGAAGGCTTCGATAACTCCTGACATCAGTGGTTGGAGCTGGGCTTCGACGGCAAGACCCTGATCAAACCCAAGACCATCGATATCGCTAACCAGGTTTTTGCCCCCAGCGAACAGGAAATCGCGTGGTCGCGGACCATTATCGCGGCCCACGCCGAGGCTGAAAAAGAAGGCAAGGGGGTCATCGTCATAGATGGTAAACTGATTGAAAACCTGCACGTGGAGAACGCGCAGCGCCTGGTCGATTTGGCTGAGGCGATCAGCCAAAAGGACTGATAAATGAGCGACAAAACCAATCCGGGAAACTATTTCGAGGACTTCTCCTTAGGCCAGGAAATCGTTCACGCCACGCCGCGCACCCTAAGCGAGGGCGACGCGACGCTCTATACGGCGCTTTACGGCAGTCGCTTCGCGGCCAATTCCTCAGATATGTTTGCCATGGCGATTGGTTTTGAGGCCGCGCCGATTGATGATTTTTTGGCGTTCAACGTCGTCTTCGGCAAAACCGTTCCCGATATTTCGCTCAATGCGGTCGCCAACCTGGGCTATGCGGCGGGGCGTTTTGGCGTCCCCGTTTATCCCGGCGATACGCTACGGGCGACATCGCAAGTGATCGGCCTTAAGGAAAATTCCAACGCCAAAACCGGCATCGTCTTCGTTCATTCCATAGGCCTCAACCAACGCGAAGAACCGGTGCTCGATTTCATTCGCTGGGTGATGGTCAACAAACGCGATCCGGCCAGTCCGGCTCCAGAAGCGGTGGTTCCGGAATTGCCGGTGTTCGTCGCCACTGAAGATTTGATTATCCCGGACACGCTGGATATGGCCGGTTTTGACAGTATGCTCTCGGGCAGTGATATGCTTTGGGACGACTATCAGGTCGGTGAAAAAATAGACCATATTGATGGCATGACCATCGAAGAGTCCGAGCACATGATTGCGACGAGGCTTTATCAGAACACGGCCAAAGTTCACTTCAATCAGCACACGCAAAAAGAAGGCCGCTTCGGCCGCCGCATCGTCTACGGCGGCCATATTATTTCCCTGGCCCGGGCGCTATCGTTCAATGGCTTGGGCAATGCCTTCAAGGTTTTGGCCATTAACGCGGGCAACCATGTTGCGCCAAGCTTCGGCGGCGATACGATTTATGCGTGGAGCGAAATTCTTGAAAAATCAGAAATCGCCGGACGCGATGACCTGGGCACTTTGCGTCTGCGCACGGTGGCCAGCAAGGATCAGTCATGCGAGACCTTCCCGGGTAAAAATGCAGATGGAAAATACGCCCCCGGCGTGGTTCTCGATTTCGATTACACGGTGCTGATGCCAAGAAAGCATTAGCGCAATCAGACCCACGAAAAAGAAAAGAAGCGTCAGGTATACAGATCCTGGGAAACCTGTATAACGCGCCGCCGGAGCGGCACACCTGACGCCTCTAAATGGAGCCGGCCAGGCTCCGTGCATATGAATTAAGCGAGCCTATGGCTATCACCAGCTTTGGCCTATGGGCGAACCCTGGGCAGAGAACCGCCTTCGGCCTTGGCTGATGCGGACCGTCTCCCTCCTGCGACCGTTCCCGGTTTGCACCGGTGGCGGGCGACATGAGTTCAAGCAATCCTCCGACGCGATAGTGCTGGCCTCAGTGCTGCGGACTATAATTGGGCCCCCCATCGTCCGGCCAAGGCCGGGGTTCCGGTTTGCTCCTCCGCCAAGACCTGGCCGTTCTCCACCAGGGAAGAACAGCCTGTCAGCGAAGTGTCCGCCTCACTTGTGCGAGGTCAGTTATTCGCGGTGCCCGGCCAGAGCCTGCCCGGACGTAAGCCCGGAGAAAACCCTATATGGACACCAATTCCTGAACGTCACCGGTGCGGACACCGGTGCCATTCAAGGATGCAGCAAATTTTTATTTAAAGCTTCAAAATGGCCCCGAAGGGCGATCAAAAAACCATAAAAATTTCCTGCGCCGGCACTTTCACATACGCCACATATCGTCTGAAATATCGTTTAAGGCTTCAATATAAATATTGGGGGAAATACAACTTTCCTGTGAATAGAATTATGACATGCCCACATTTGGTGCACACGTTTTCCACAATTGTGTTCACATGCTTTGGCGGGTTTTCTTTGGAATCAAAGGATTAATGCTTTGTTTGGAAATAATAATTTAGAAAAATCTAATATAACAGGAATATCATTATTAGCTCTGATGAGCAGTCAACTGATGATAGGAAATAAGCACTTGATCAATACAAGTATCTAATAAGTGTCCCGTTTGCGAACGTTGACTTGCCCGAACTGAGAGTTTAAACGGGTTGGGAAGGTTTTTTTCAATCAATTGGGCTTCTCAATGTCGGCAGATAAATCACCCCCCGGTACGGCAGGGTCGCGGCCACTTTCGCCGCATCTGCAGGTCTATAACCCGCAAATTACATCGGTCCTGTCGATCTTGCATCGCATCTTTGGCGTCGCTTTGGCGCTTGGCAGCGTGTTCCTGGTTTATTGGTTGTCGGCGGCGGCGTATGGCCCGGATGCCTTCGCCCGCGCCCAAGAGTTCTTTGGTTCAGCGATCGGTCAGATTATTTTGTTGGGCCTGACCTTTTCGCTATTTTATCACTTGGCCAATGGTATCCGGCATCTGATTTGGGACGCCGGCCTTGGCTTCGAGATGCCAATGTTGCGGGCGACCGGTATTGTCGTTGTCATCATCGCCTTCGGATTGACGGCGCTTACCTGGGCTGTCGCTTATCTGCGCGCCGGATTAATTTAAGGAGCAGCGGAGATGGAAATGCGTTCACCTCTCGCCCGTGCCCGTGGGCACGGCCCGGCAAAAAGTGGCGGTACGGCGCATTGGTGGGCTCAACGGCTGAGCTCGATGGCTCTGCTGCCGCTGATGCTGTGGTTCGTGATTTCCGCGCTCGGGCTTATCGGTGCCGACCACGCGGCTTATGTGGGTTGGCTGTCGGACCCCGGCAATACCTTGCTTATGGTGTTGTTGGTGGGGAGCAATTTTTATCATGCCCAACAGGGTCTGCATGTCGTCGTTGAAGACTATGTTCATGGCGAAGTCGGCAAGCTAACCGCCCTGATTGCGATTAAAGCTTTCTGTTATATCGGCGGGATTACCTCGCTGCTTGCGATTTTCCGCGTTTCTTTCGGAAGTTAATTATAGATGTCCTCTGCATACGAAATTACTGATCACATTCATGATGTTCTGGTTATCGGGGCTGGCGGTGCCGGTCTGCGGGCAACCCTTGGCATGGCCGACGGCGGACTTAAAACCGCCTGCATCACCAAGGTTTTTCCGACCCGTAGTCATACCGTCGCGGCCCAGGGCGGTATCGGTGCGTCGCTTGGCAACATGGCCGAAGACAACTGGCGTTGGCATATGTATGACACGGTCAAGGGGTCTGACTGGCTCGGCGATCAGGATGCCATCGAATATATGTGCCGCGAAGCAGTTGCGGCAGTGCACGAACTAGAGCACTTCGGAGTGCCGTTTTCGCGTAACGAAGAAGGCAAAATTTACCAGCGGCCGTTCGGCGGACACATGCGTAATTTTGGCGAGGCTCCGGTGCAACGCGCCTGCGCCGCCGCCGACAGGACCGGTCATGCCATTCTACACACGCTTTATCAGCAGTGTCTTAAGCGCGGTGCCGAGTTCTTTGTCGAATTTGTCGTCATCGATCTTTTGATGGATGACGAGGGTGCGTGTTGCGGCGTCCTGGCCTGGAATCTGGATGATGGTTCCCTGCACCGCTTCCGCAGCCACAAGACGGTGCTGGCGACCGGCGGTTATGGTCGCGCCTTTTTCTCCTGTACGTCGGCCCATACCTGCACCGGCGATGGCAACGCCATGGTGGCGCGCGCCGGGTTGCCACTTCAGGACCACGAATTTGTCCAATTTCATCCGACCGGCATGTACGGTTCGGGCTGCCTGATTACCGAAGGGGCGCGCGGCGAGGGTGGTTACCTGACCAATTCCGCTGGCGAGCGTTTCATGGAACGCTACGCGCCAAGCGCCAAGGATCTGGCGTCGCGTGATGTTGTCAGCCGTGCCATGACTGTTGAAATCAAGGAAGGCCGGGGCGTCGGGGTTGAGGACGATCATATATTCCTGCACCTTGAGCACTTAGGCGGCGATCTGCTGCACGAGCGCCTGCCCGGTATTACCGAATCGGCGCAAATTTTTGCCGGTGTCGATGCCACCCGCGAACCAATCCCGGTGCTGCCGACGGTTCACTACAACATGGGTGGCATTCCGACGAATTATCATGGCGAAGTCCTGCGCCCGACGACAAGCGATCCCGACGCCGTCGTTGACGGCCTGATGGCGATCGGCGAGTGCGCCTGCGCTTCGGTTCATGGGGCCAACAGATTGGGTACCAATTCACTGCTGGATATCGTCGTGTTCGGGCGTGCCGCAGCGATCCGCGCTGTTGAGACGATCAAGAAGGGGACGAAGCCGAAACCACCTTCGGATAGCCAAACCGACCGTGCCTTGGGTCGGCTGGACGGCTTGCGCCATGCCGACGGGCCGTTGAAGACCAGTGAGATCAGGGGCCAGTTGCAACGTGCCATGCAAAGTGACGCCGCCGTTTTCAGAACGAAAGAGACCATGGAACAAGGCCGCACGAACGTCGATAACATCGTTCAGTCGATGGACGGGATTGGCGTCTCGGATCGCTCCATGATCTGGAATTCCGATCTTGTCGAAGCCCTGGAACTTGAAAATCTTCTGGCCTGGTCTCAAGCGACCATTCATTCCGCGCTCGCCCGCGAAGAAAGCCGTGGCGCCCATGCCCGCGAAGATTTCCCCGACCGGGACGACGTGACCTGGATGAAGCATTCGCTGGCCTGGATCGACGACAATAACAAGGTCACCTTAAGCTACCGTCCGGTCCATACCTGGACCCTGAGTGATGATGTTGACTACATCGAACCGGCAGCGCGGGTGTACTGATATGGTTGAACTCAATTTACCGGCAAACTCCAAGGTGACAACCGGGCTTACTCACAAAGCCCCGGCGGAGGCGACCCGGATCAAGACTTTCAAGGTTTACCGCTTCGATCCCGACAGCGGCGACAATCCGCGTCTCGATAGTTTCGAGATCGATCTCGATAAATGCGGGCCGATGGTGCTCGATGCCCTGATCAAGATCAAGAACGAGATTGATTCGACCCTGACCTTCCGTCGTTCGTGCCGTGAAGGGGTGTGCGGGTCGTGCGCTTTCAATATTGACGGCACCAATACACTGGCCTGCACCAAGGCGATTTCTGAAATAAAAGGCGATGTCAAAATCTATCCGTTGCCGCACATGCCGGTGATCAAAGATTTGGTTCCGGATCTGACGGTGCCTTACGCTCAGTACACATCAATCAAACCATGGCTCATTACCGATAGCGCGGCACCCGATAGTGAACGGCTGCAAAGCCCGCAAGAGCGCGCCCAACTGGATGGTCTGTGGGAATGTATCTTGTGCTTCTGTTGCCAGACCAGTTGCCCCAGTTACTGGTGGAACGGTGACCGCTATCTGGGCCCGGCCGTGCTGTTGCAGTCGTACCGGTGGATCGCCGACAGCCGCGACGAGGCGACCGGTGAGCGTCTCGATGATCTTGACGATCCGTTCAAGCTGTACCGTTGCCACACTATTATGAACTGCACAAACACCTGCCCCAAGGGTCTCAATCCCGGCAAAGCCATAGCCGAGATCAAGAAGGCCTTGGTCAAACGTCTTTAAACTAAAGGGGCGCGACCTATGAATTTATATACCATGCTTCAAGCGCGGGCCGAACGGGGTATGCCGCTGCGGGTTGGCTTGATCGGTGCCGGAAAGTTTGGCGCTATGTTCTTAAGCCAGGCTCTACACACCCCCGGATTGCATGTGCTGGCTATCGCCGATCTCAATGTCGCGCGTACCCACGAGCAACTGGCGAGTGTCGGCTGGACGCCGGAACAATATAACGCCGCCTCGGCGTCCAAGGCGCTTGCCAATGGCTCCACTTACATTACCGATGATGCCGAGGAGGTCATAAACGCCGGCGGCATTGAAGTCATTATCGAGGCGACCGGGGTGCCGGAAGCCGGCATCAGGCACGCCCTTAAATGTTTCGAGCGTGGCCGCCATGTGGTCATGGTCAATGTCGAAGCCGACGCCCTGGCAGGTCCCCTGCTGGCCCGCCGCGCGGCGGCGGCCAATGTCGTCTACTCTATGGCTTACGGCGATCAACCGGCGTTGATTGCCGAACAGGTCGATTGGGCACGGGCCTGCGGTTTTCAGGTTATTTCCGCTGGCAAGGGAACCAAGTACCTGCCTGAATATCATGCATCGAGCCCCGATACGGTATGGGATCATTATGGATTGAGCGCTGAGGAAGCGGCGGCGGCCGGAATGAATGCCAAGATGTTCAATTCCTTTCTCGATGGCACCAAGTCGGCCATTGAAATGGCGGCGGTGGCCAACGCCTGCGGATTGACGCCGCCCGATGACGGCCTGCTCTTTCCGCCTTGCGGTGTCGACGACTTGGCCCAGGTGTTGCGTCCCAAAACCGATGGTGGCGTGCTCGCGCAAAAGGGCACGGTCGAGGTCATATCGAGTCTCAACCGCGACGGTAGCACGGTCGAACGGGATTTGCGCTGGGGCGTCTTTGTCTCCTTTGAAGCGCCCTCGGATTATGTTCGCGACTGTTTCCGCCAGTACGGTGTCAGCACCGATGACAGCGGCAGGTACAGTGCTTTGTACAGGCCGTTCCATTTGATCGGGCTGGAGCTGGGGGTCAGCGTCATCGCCGCCGGGATCACCGGCCAGGCGACCGGCGTGGCAAAAGATTTTCGCGCCGACGTGGTGGCCACGGCGAAGCGCGGCCTGGAGGCCGGTGAGGTTCTCGACGGCGAAGGCGGTTATACGGTTTACGGCAGTTTGACGGGGGCGGCGACATCTTGTCGCAACGGTTATCTGCCGATCGGGCTTGCCAGCGGCGTCACCTTGAAGACTCATATCGCCAATGGTCAGCCGATTAAGTTTTCCGATGTCGAGATCGACGAGGCGACATTGGCGTTTCAGTTCCGTCGCGAGATGGAAGCGGCGTTTGATCCTGCCGGTAGCTTGATTTAGATTTTTATATTATTATCTATCGAGTCGTTAAGTTTAAAAAAAAGGTGGCGAGGCTGGAAGGTCCACTAAACGATTATCGGACGATGATACTGGATGGGGAATTGCGCACCGACCCTGCTCAGGGCCTTGCCGTGGAAAAATTGCAAAGCCTGCATCATGCCCTAGCGGCTTACGAACCGGCGAGTGGCAAGGGCGGCTGGAAGGAACGCTTCGGTCTTGGCCGCAGACGCGAAGAGCCGCCGCAGGGCCTGTACATGTTCGGTGGCGTTGGTCGCGGCAAGTCAATGCTGATGGATTTGTTTTTCCGTAGCGCCCCAGTCAAGAACAAACGGCGCGTTCACTTTCACGCCTTTATGCAACAGATTCATGCCCGTCTAAACGAATACCGTAAGTGGAAAGGTCGCGGCGATGACCCGATCCCGCCAATCGCCAAGCGCTTGGCCGAAGAGGCAACGTTGCTTTGCTTCGATGAATTTCAGGTTCACGATATTGCCGACGCGATGATTTTAAGCCGTCTGTTCGAAACCCTTTTCGAAGAAGGCGTGGTTGTCGTCGTAACGTCGAACAGACCACCATCCGATCTTTATAAGGACGGCTTGCAACGGGCCTTGTTCGTTCCGTTTATCCACCTGTTGGAAGAAAAGCTCGATTTGCTGATGCTCGACGGGCCTGTTGATTATCGCCGCGAAACCATTCGTCAGGCTGGCGTTTATTTGAGTCCGCACAGCAAAGAGTCCGAACGGACCTTGGGCCAGTTATTCGAACGGCTGACCAGCGAGGCCGAAGAATTGTCCGATCCGATTATCGTCAATGGTCGCGAACTGAACATTCCACTGGCCGCCGACGGCGTCGCCATGATCGGCTTTAAAGACTTGTGTGGGGCGGCGCTGGGACCGGGGGATTATCTGGCCGTGGCCGGGCGCTATCACACCCTTCTGCTCTACGACATTCCGACAATGGGGCCGGAAAATCGCAACGAGGCGAAGCGTTTCGTCACCCTGATCGACGCGCTTTATGAAAACGGCGTTAATCTGGTGTGTTCCGCCGCCGCGTCGCCATCGGATCTTTATACGAAAGGTGACGGGGCTTTCGAGTTTGCGCGAACCGCTTCGCGCCTGATGGAGATGCAGTCGGAGGAATATTTGGGCAAAGCACAGCCTGCTTGAGGCGTTAGGCCTTGTGCAAACCAATCAGCAACTAAATCAGTGGCAAGAGACACCTTCAATTGGAGACCTTCGTTGACCGACACTGTTGTATTGCCAAATTCTGAAGAATCGAAAAAGATCGCATCAGGCCTTGACTTGAAGTTCGAGATCAACAGGCTGCGGCGTGAAAAGAATGCCGTCATTCTGGCCCATTATTATCAGGATTATGAAATTCAGGATATTGCCGACTTTGTTGGCGATAGCCTGGATTTGGCCCGTAAGGCGGCGGAAACCGACGCCGACGTTATTGTTTTCTGCGGTGTGCGGTTCATGGCCGAGGTCGCCAAAATCGTCAATCCCGAACGCACTGTGTTGCTGCCCGATGCCGACGCCGGATGTTCGCTTGAAGAAGCCTGTCAGGCGCAAGAATTTCAAGCCTGGCGCGATGCTCATCCAGACCATATCTCGCTTACCTACATTAATTGTTCGGCCGAAGTGAAGGCGCTTTCTGACATTATTGTCACCTCGTCGAACGCCGAAGCGATCATCAATCAGTTGCCGAAAGATCAGCCGATCCTGTTCGCGCCGGACCGTCACCTGGGTAATTTTCTGAATAAGAAAACCGGCCGCGAAATGGTGCTATGGCCGGGAAGCTGCATCGTTCATGAGGAATTTTCCGAAGACTTGTTGTTGCAAATGAAGGCCGAACATAAGCAAGCCCGGGTCGTCGCTCACCCGGAATGTCCCGACACGATTCTGGACTTGGCGGATTATGTCGGTTCGACCAAAGGGATTCTTAATTTCGTCAGCAGCGATCCGGCGACAAGCTTTATTATTGCGACAGAGCCACACATCATCCACCAGATGCAAAAGAGCAATCCGGAAAAAACATTTATCGCCGCCCCGGGCGTCAGCGAAGCCCGCGACATCGGGGCCTGCCCGTGCACCAACTGTCCCTACATGGCCATGAACACGATGGAAAAACTTTATCTGACGATGCTCAACAACGGCCCCCGCATCGAGATGAACGAAGATCTGCGTCTGCGCGCCCTCAAACCGCTCGCGCGGATGCTTGAGATGTCACCCAAAGCGCCGGGTGCCGCGTCGCAAGCGGCACAGTAGCATCGTGCCAGCCCCCGACCAGCAAACCATCGATCGCTTGATCGACGCCTGCTTAAGCGAAGATGTCGGTGCCGGTGACCTGACGTCGGCGGCAACATTGGCCAAGGGGGCACGGCTTGAACTGGTGATGAGCACGCGCCAGGATATCATCGTCGCCGGGCTCGACATCGCCGTTCAGGTTTTCCTGCGGCTGGCCCCGGACGCTCACGTCGCGTGTCTGCGCAAAGATGGCGAGCGGGTGCCAAGCGGCGGTCAATTGATGATTCTGGAAGGTCCGGCGCAAGGTCTCTTGAGCGCCGAACGCACGGCCCTGAACATTGTTCAAATGTTGTCGGGCATCGCCACCGAAACAGGCCGCTATGTCGATGCCATCGCTGGCACCGGCGCGGTTCTGCTTGATACCCGCAAGACAATCCCTGGATTGCGGGTGCTTTCGAAGTATGCGACCCGCATGGGTGGGGCGACCAATCATCGCATGGCTCTGGATGACGGGGTGTTGATCAAGGACAACCATATCGCCGCTGCCGGTTCCGTCGCCCAGGCCGTGAAACTGGCCCAGGATGCGGGCTTGCAGGACATTGAAGTGGAATGCGATAACCTCGAGCAGGTCGCCCAGGGGATTGCCGCCGGGGCCGCAAAAATCCTGCTTGATAACATGAGCAATGATGAACTGCGCCAGGCGGTGGAAATGACCGGTGGGCGCATTGCGCTGGAAGCTTCCGGCGGCGTCGACCTGGCGAGCATTCGGGCTATTGCCCAAACCGGTGTCGACTTTATTTCCGTTGGTCGGATTACCCAGTCGGCTGGGGCCGTCGATATCGGCCTCGATATCAAATCCTGACAAACCAAGTCATTATGAATCTTCGGTTTAGAAACAACACTTAGAGGTAGGTTCCGCTTGCCCTTGAGTGGAATTCACGTTACTAAAATTGATGATCGCGCCGCAAAATAAAACCTTGCGACGACACTTTAACAAAAAGTTATAATAAGCGAGGGGACGGATTGATGGCACGTAACAAGATTGCTCTTATCGGCGCAGGAAATATCGGTGGGACACTTGCTCATCTTGCTGGACTGAAAGAGCTTGGCGATATTGTCCTGTTCGACATTGTCGATGGCGTGCCCCAGGGTAAGGCGCTTGATCTGGCCCAGTCTTCCGCCATTGAAGGATTCGATTGTGCGATCAAGGGCGCGTCCAGTTACGCCGCCATCCGTGGAGCCGACGTGGTCATCGTTACCGCCGGCGTGCCGCGCAAACCCGGCATGAGCCGTGACGATCTACTGGGCATCAATACCTCAGTCATGGAATCCGTTGGCAAAGGCATTAAGGATAATTGCCCGAACGCATTTGTTATCTGCGTCACCAATCCGCTCGACGCCATGGTCTGGGTGCTGCGCGAAGCTTCCGGCCTACCCCACAAAATGGTCGTCGGCATGGCTGGCGTACTCGATTCGGCGCGCTTCAGTTATTTCCTGTCGCAAGAATTCAATGTTTCTATCGAAGACGTATCGACTTTCGTCCTCGGTGGTCACGGCGACACCA
>CBFDEA010000007.1:0-13443 GCA_965603695.1 uncultured Rhodospirillaceae bacterium
GGCCCGATTTTGATGACACTATACTTTTCCCAGCAGATAAACTGGACACTGCCCCTCGCCTTGCTATAGAAAACAGCAACTCGTGACCACGGGTGGCTATTTCAGCGGACAATTTTGAACGGCGTTCGAAATAATCCTGAAATATCAATTGCGGAGAGGTGCCGGAGTGGTCGAACGGGGCGGTCTCGAAAACCGTTGAGCTAGCAATAGTTCCCAGGGTTCGAATCCCTGCCTCTCCGCCAGTTTCTTGGCTTTTAAAAAGCGCTCCCCCTACTCAGGTTAAGTCCGCTCCATTCTCGGGGTATAGCCGAATTCCATACGGTAGCATTTGGTGAAATGGGCGTGTGAGATAAACCCCGAGGCAATCGCCACTTCGAAGACAGGCATATTGGTCTGTAGCAAAAGTTGGCGTCCGTGATTAAGGCGTAGGCTGAGGTAGTGGTCCTTTGGCGTCCGCCCCGTATGCATCTTGAACAAGCGCTGGAGTTGCCGCGGTGAGACGCCAATTTGGCTGGCGAGTTCGTGCGAGGTGAGTGGCGTCTCGATATTATCTTCCATAATATTAAGCGTATCGACGAGTTTTTTTGATTTCCAGCTCAGCTCAATCTGCTTCATTCTGCTTTGAACTTCATTGGAATTTCGCACACGGTCTTGCTGGATTTGGTAAGCGATCGCCGCCGCAAATTGTTTGCCAAGTTCGGCCGAGGCCAAATGGATGAACAAATCTATGGCCGATGTGCCACCCGTACAGGTAAAAAGATTGCGATCAATCTCGAAAATGCCATCAACCAAATCTATCTTGGGGTAGTCCTCGCGCAGACTTGCTGCGTTATCGCCGTGAATGGTGCAGCGGCGCTCGCCGATGACCCCGGCCTTTGCGAGCATATAGGTGCCGGTACTAATGGCGCCGACATGGGTGCCGTGGCGGTAGAGCTTGCGAATCCAGGCCAGCGTCGTCTCGTCACAATGTGTTTCAGGATGAAAACCGGCGCAGACGAATAAGGTGTCGAAATTGATCTCGGTAGCGAGCGAAATGTCGGCAACGACAGCGACGCCATTGGCCGACTCCACGGGTAACCCATCCAGGGATATCGCTTTCCAACTATAGTAAAATTCGCCGAGCAGCCTGTTGGCGGTACGAAGAACTTCAAGGGCGCTGAAAAAACCCAAAGGCGAGAAGCCGGGTGTCAGAAAAAACCCGAGATTTTTATGGGTTTTTTCGGATGGGTCTGGTGTCCCCGTTTCAAACATTTGCATTATCCATGATGTGACGATAATGCAAATATGATCATAATCAACCAGGAACATTCAAGCCCCTGGCGGGCTATTGAATTGGCCGTTAACTCCAAGGATAAGGGCTATTGGATACGGGATGAAGTTTGCCGGACGCGAAACGTGAAAACCGGAATGGTTCGAGCAGCGAACTTTTTCCCCGCAGGATTTCTTCGGCGACGAGTTTGCCAACCCCGATCATTTTAAAACCGTGATTGGAATCGGCGATGAAATAACAATTTTCCTTAAACACATCGAACACCGGAAAATTGTCCGGCGTGAAACAACCGATGCCGCCAGAGGGGACGTTGCGATAGCGGCCAATTTGGCCCTCGAAGCGCTTTTGGCAGAAAGCCAGCGCGGAACACCACATGTGGGCGAAATCGTCGCCGACGACGAAGTCCGGTGATTCTGGGCCGTAGGGGTCGACAGCCACATCGTCGGGCGCGGTCTCGATCACATAAGGCATGGCACCCCCCTGGATGCCGCCAAAATGGAAATCCGGTTTGTAGTAGATGCCCCAGGGTTGATCGGTAATGAGCGAGCCATCGACATCCGAATGAAGCGGCGCATCGGTATCGACATGAATGACCGGCGGCATGTTTCCAGCAGCCGTTTTCTGCAAAGCCGGATCGACGCCAAGCGTGCCTTCCTGCAAACTCCAAAACGTCCACATGGGAATATCATCGTGAACGTCGCCTTTAAGGTTGCGCACGCTAATGGCGGCGGGCAAATCAAGCATGTCCCAAATTGACTTCGCCCAAGGCCCGACACCGACAATGACATAATCCGTCTTGATCTTCCCGCGGTCCGTTTCGATGGCTTGCACACTGCCGCCCGCCATATCAAATCCGGTGACGTTGAGGCCGCTCATAATGCGCACGCCTTTAGCCTCGGCCTTGTCGGCCAAGCCGTACATTGCCTTGGTGTTGTTTGCGTAGCCGCCTTTTTTTTCGTGCAGGACGGAAGTGATGCCCCGCGCCTGCCAATCGGGGAAGATATCTTTCATATAGGCCGTGCAGTCGTCTTTGCCCTCGATAAAGGCGGAATCGTAGCCGATGTTCTTCTGTTGGCGGGCTATTTCTGCGACGTCCTCATGCATCCCTTCGTGGCTGATTTGCATATAGCCGACAGGGAGGTAACTGTATGTCTCCGCGTCGCTTTCCCAAACCGCGACACTGTGCGCCATCAATTCGCGCATCGCTGGCTGATAGTAATTGTTGCGAATAACGCCACAGGCAATGCCCGATGCGCCGGCGGCAATCGACGTCTTGTCGATAATCAGGATGTCCTTGCCGCTGCCCTTGCCTGTTTCTTCCAATAGGCAGGCAAGGTGAAAGGCCGTGCTTAATCCGTGAATGCCAGCACCAATGATGACGTATTTACTGTCGGTGGGGAATGCCATCGCCATGTCCTTTAGAAGAAAATTCGTTCTCAATAGTGCCCGAATTTTATCGGCAAAAAATAGAGAAGACCGGGCAAGTGTGCGACCTTGGGTATCTCTTTAACGACTTCGTCATATATCCATGCCTGGACATAGCCGTTTCATTAAACACTTATCGGGAGATCGGTAAGATTGGGATATTTTCTGGCGCGTTCTGAATTGCGGCAACTATATCATTTTATTAGCATGCGCCTGAAATTTTAGATATTGGGGCCTGTTACATTCTACCAAATCATAACGTCAATATTTTTTAAGACTGGAAGCTGAAATGACTCCAAATATTCTGGAAGCCGCGCGTCAACGTTCATTGGACCTATCGAGCGCAGGAATCCCGAGGCGCACCAGCAACCAGTTTTTCGGCGTCGGCCCGATCACCGATATGACGTTGGATGAAGTGGACGCGCGGAGCCTGCGAAAGGAATTCGAGCGCTGGCTGGAAAGTAACTACCCGAAGCTTGATGACAAAGGCCGCGTCATTGGCAACTTTACGGCAGCCGAACTTGGTCGCGGCATGCACCGGGGCTATCCTGCGGACAAGGTTCTCGGCGATATGATGTCTGAAATACATCGTTACTTTGGCTTCCAAAACCATATCAAAATGGCGGTTGGTCTTGGTGGCGGTCACAGTGGCTTCACGGTGGCGGCCATGCATCTTGTTTCGGCCAAGAAGCAAGGGCAGCACATTTTTGTCGATACGCCCAAGCCGGAATCTGCTGCCGCCAAGAAATCCGGATTTTTCCGCCAATCATGGGGTGCGCAGCTTACCGAGATGTTGATGCTTTCGGGCGTTAACCCTGACGAGCGGCTCCATTTTGCCAGTGAAGAAGGCACTATACCTTCATCCGGTACGCTCACAGATATGGGCATTACGCTATTTTTCGGCGTTGGTCATGAAACAACCGGCGCGACGACATATACGCAAGGCGAAATCAAGAATTTACTGGCCTGGATCGATGCCAATCCAGCCGAACATCACGCCGTCATCGACGGCACATCAATGTTGGGGGCGATGCCGTGGGATGATGACGTGGTGGCGGAAGTCCTGAGCAAATGCTGCATGTTCACGCCCTTCCAAAAAGCCATTGGCGGGGTTTCCGGATACTTTATCTTTTCCATGACTCAAGCCGCACTGGCGATGATCGATGACAACCTGAAAGATCCGTCATGGGCGATCCCCCGGCAGCTTAAAATAGCCGTTCCGGTCGATCCCAAAATGCCGTTGAGTAGTGAAAAAACGACAAGCCTGGGACCGATTTACGATCCCGCAAAAAAGCTCATGACGGGCGGTATTATCAATACCTTCAGCACACTGGCATTCGCCGAGACGACATTTGCGATCCTTCATAATGAAAAGAAAATTGGCAACGTCAAAACGCTGAATGAGCGGTCCATGAAAAATCGCCAGTTTATTTCCGACTGGGTCGCGGCCAATCCGCTTTTCGAGCTTGGCGTGAAAAACCCCGACTCGCGCGGTGCGGCGGTAACGCTTTTGAAAATAACCGATGGCGATATTTCTGATGCCGACATGCACGTGCGCATTATCGCAGAAAGCAAAAAAATGTTGGGCTACGAAGGCCTGACCCATCCCAACGGCGACCATGAAAAGGGCCTCGATGTCGCCCGCTACGTCAATGCGTTCCCGGGCACCGACGGCGATTTCCGGGCTTGGATCGGCGGCATTCGTCCGACCGATGACATTGAAGCGCTGTTGGAGAATATTGAATACTGTTATCACCGTGCAAAGATCGTGGTTCTGGAACAGGACCTCGATCAGCAAGGCATAACGTTTGCGTCCGCGACCATTGATCAATCGGCAAAGGTCCGCTGCGATGATCCCAAGCGCGCCTACAAGGTTTTGATCGCCGATCTGGTCGGCATGCACTTCGATGCCAGCGGGGACACCGATTGCAGCGACGTCAAAGCCTACATTGAGGGCAAGGGCGGTGCGTTTCATCTGGGCTCACAAATCGATGCCGGCCCCTTAAGCGCCGGTAAAGTGCATTTTTTCTATGAACCCCAATTAAGCACGTCAGCAGAGTTGCTCGCAGAGACGAATGGCGGCCAGTATGACGCCCTTATTGCCGCCGCGACGTTCATTCCAGCAGGCTCAAAATTTGAACTGGGCGGTGTCCGGATGGGGGCGGGTACCGGCAATATGGCATCGGAAAGTTGGGGTGGCGGCAACGGCACGGGGGGCGCGGCACCGCTGATGAACACACCCAGTTTCAACTCGCGGGCAACGGCGCAAGCGGCCATCAAGGCCTTGCTGAAAGTCCTGCCTGACCTGCAAGTTGATGAAATGCATCAACGGGTCGTCGATGGTGATTTCGACACCGGTAAAAATCTGGTGGAACATCCAACCTCGAAAATTGAAAGCAAGACCATTGCCGTCATCGGTTACGGTAATATCGGTCGCGAAGTGGCGAAGCTGGCCAAGGCATTGGGCATGACCGTCAATATATATGCCCGCGCCCGTCATAAAGAATGGATCATATCCGAAGGCTTCAATTACGCCGAAAGTATCAAGGCCGCGGCAACCGGTGCCGATGTCATCAGCCCGCACCTGGGCCTGGGCGCGTTCGACGAGACGGCGCGGTTCTAGCGGCAATGAACTTCGGCGCGGTGGTCGTCAACTATGATCGCGGCGAATTGGTTTGCGCCGAGTCTCTCGACCAGGCCCTGGCCACAGGCCAGGTGCGCTACGCGGCGATCGATGCGGATATATTCAAAAATGCCGAAACAGGTGAACTTTCCGGACCGATGGTTGCTTACTTGAATATTTACCCAAGGCACATCGGTAAAATGGAACTGTTGCCCCATGCCGCGGCCGATACCGAGCACGTCTCGCGCGTCGATGCTGCGAAACAGGCCGTCGATCAGATTTACGAGGTTATCCTCTACAACAACGTTGTCAATCTGAAGGGCGATCTTCCCGAGGGTTTCAGCGATGGCAGGAGTTGTACCGTAAAGGGTGTCGGTGCGGTAACCTTGAAGGACATCGCGGCAGTTTCCGAAGAAGCCCTGCAGGACATGCGCACCCTGAGCGAAGACCTCGCCGTCTTTTGGGGGGCTTTAGAGGCGACCAAGGATGCGGACCGGCGGGCGGAATTGATGCAAAGATACGCCGCCAAGGCGACCCTGTCGGCAAATAAACTGACAAGCTTGCTTGCCGACAACGGCCTTCAGGGTCCCTTTTACGAATAATAAAAGGGTCCGGGGCATCAATAACCGTTGTAAGCCGATACCATATAAAGGGCCGGAATTGAGATCAGACAAAGGGCGAGGATGATTTCTTTAATTAAGGTCATTTCATTAAATCCTAAATCTATGCCGTAACAGTCCTGAAGATGGATAAATCTACAAAACCTTTGATGAACCCTCTCTGAGCAGAGCGTTCATCGGGCATTAATCTAAGCCGGAGTGGATTTTTAAGACTCCAGGCCGGAACCTTTGAAAATGCTTGAAGAAAAAAAGCCAGACGGTCTGTAAGCCGGGTTCTGTCCACGCGGGTCTGCAAGCAGACACGCGATAGATGGTTATTCATCTGGGACGCCCGTTACCGGACGCCTCATGCGACACACCCGGACGACGACGCGAAAACCCGCCTGTGGCCTTAAATCCACCGGTCGTCCCTACTCGGTCTTGCTCCCGGTGGGGTTTACCATGCCGCCCCCGTCACCGGGAGCGCGGTGCGCTCTTACCGCACCCTTTCACCCTTACCTTGCGTCGCACAAGGCGGCGCAGGGCGGTTTACTTTCTGTGGCACTTTCCCTGGGGTCGCCCCCGCCGGCCATTAACCGGCACCGTGTTTCCATGGAGCCCGGACTTTCCTCGATCCTTAAAAAGGACCGCAACCATCCGACCGTCTGGCTTCTTGTTATCCCATGAGGGTGAGCAGGCGGTCAAGCAAACCCGTCGTTTCCGGATCGATCTTGCCGGTGATCCTTGCCGGCCGGAAACGCCGTTGAAAGGCTTCCAGTGTTTTGCCAAGATCGACCGTCTCGTAGCCAAATGCGGCGAGCAGGTCGGTGACCTCCTGCTCGTCGAGTTTTAGGGGCAGGGCGTCGATGGGCCAAATCCCGACTCCGGCTTTGAACAACCTGAACCAATCGAACAATTCGCCGGGGTCGCGCTTGCGCCTGGGCGCGACATCGCAGTGGCCGACCACGTTACGGGCCGGGATCTGGTAGCGCTTGGTGATGTTCAGGGCCAAGGTCTCAAGGGATTGCATTTGTTCCTCAGGGAACGCGCGCAGGCCGAATTCATGGCCGGGGTTGACCAGTTCGATGCCGATGGAGCGGGCGTTGATATCATGGTGGCCGCGCCAGAAAGCTTCGCCCGCATGCCAGGCCCGACAATCTTCCCCGACCACCTGGGTCAGCGTGCCGTCTTCATCGATGACATAATGGGCGCTAACCTTGGCGGCGGGATCGCACAACTTGTCGATGGCCGCGGTGGCGCTTTTCATGCCGGTATAATGGAGGACCAGCATGTCGATGGGCGTGTCGGTTGGGCGCTCGTCGAAATTGGAGGACGGCTGGTGTTTCATCCCTCGTTGCTCATGCCATGCCGCGTTGCTTCTTGATGGCGTCATAGGCGGCATTGATGGCCGCCATTTTCTCGTTGGCGAGATCGATAAATTCCTGCGGCAGGCCTTGTGCGATCAGTTTGTCGGGGTGGTTGACGACCAGCAGTTTGCGATAGGCTTTCTTGATTTCGGCGTCATCGGCATCGCGCGAGACACCCAAAACCGCGTAGGGGCTGGATGTTTCGGGCTTGTCGTAACTGGCGCGCAGGCGTTCGAAGTCACGATCGGAAAACCCGAATATGATCGCGACCTTGGCCAGGAAATCCAGTTCCGCGGGGTCAATGGTGCCATCGGCGCGGGCGATATGGAACAAGCCGCCGATCAGTTCTTCGAGCACGGCGGGTTCGTGGACGAACATCCTGGCGACCTGTTCGGCGTAGGGCTCGAAACCGCTGGCGTCCTTGCGGGCTTCGTCGAACAGCTTGCCGACGGAGGCCATTTCATCGGCCGGAATATCGGCCTTGGCCATTTTTGCGCTCAACACAATGACCGCCATGGTGAAGGCGACCTGCTTGGATTGTTGATCGTAGTCGCCGCGACCGGGCGCCGGTTCTTGGCCGGTGCGGGCTTTATCCATTTTATGGCCGGCGTAGGCGCCAATCAGCGCGCCCAGTGGTCCGCCAAGCGCAAAACCGGCGACGCCGCCGATAACCTTACCCCAAATACTCATTTAACTATTCCAAGCCTCAACTAAATTGAATTTCGCCGCCGGGCAACAGGTACAGCACCAGCGCCTCGCCGTCGGTGACCGTCGGGCTATGGGCCGAGCCGGGTTCGTTGACACACCAACCAGCGCCTTGGCCATCGAATTTGGCGCTCGCCGTGACCGGCATGGTCATGCAGACCTCGCCGGTCGGGTGGCTGTGATGGGGCCCGACGACATCGGTCAACTGAACCACATCGACGCTTAAGTCATGGCTTTCCGGGGTCGGTTTGATGACCCGTCCGAAGCGCCGTCCTTCATCGCCGTGGGCACACATCCAGCCGGCCTCGATGGCTTCGTGGCAGGCCGTATCGATGGCCTTGAAGACGTCGCCGTTCGCCGGGAATTCCCGGTTCAGGTCCTCGGCCAACTGTTGGTCAATGGCCTTGCCCGCAATCGCGTCCATCACCGGACGCATCAATGTTTGGAATTGATCCTGGTTCATCGTTCACCCTTCAGTTTACTGGAATTTCAGGCATTGTCCCTGTAAGTGGCTTGATAGGCAAGAATTCGTTGCCTGAATCCGACTGCAATCTGCCGACCCAACCCGGCGGCTGGTTGGGGGCTCTCATGATGACCGATTGGTTGACGGCGGCCTAATTAGGTATTACAGTACCGAATTATTGATTACCATCAAATATGCTGTAATGGCAGCATACGACAAGGTGAGGTCTTCTTGTGAGTGGAAATCCAGCAACCAATATCCGGCCCTTAAGTCCGCAAGATCTGGAACGTGTCGTTGAAATTGACACCAGGATAATGGGTCGTTCAAGACGAAAATTCTTCGAAAAAAGACTGCAGGCGGCACTCGCCGACAGCCATGGTTTTGTCACCTTGGGGCTTGCGGGGACGGACGGTGCGCTGCAAGGCTATGCTATCGCCCGTATCCAAAACGGCGAATATGGCGACGAAAAGCGGGCCGCCGTGCTCGATGTTATCGGCGTCGATCCCGATGCCAGCCATGATGGCGGTGGCCGCGCTTTGCTCCAAGGGATGACCGATACTCTGGAAAAACTGAAGATTGATGAACTGCGCACCCAGGTCGATTGGCAGGATCAGGGGCTGCTGCGGTTCTTCGCTTCTGCCGGGTTCCAATTGGCCCCTGAACAGATTCTCGAACGTCCGGTTTCCCGCAATCTTTAAACAGAAAGATTAAGCATTATGGTCTTCCCAACCGATAGCGGCGTCAACCGGCAGCCAATGGATGCGGGTATACCCGATTACAGTGAACGCCACGGCGGCGATTTTGAACAGCTGCCGCGCGACAGCATCCGTATTCGTTCGATGCAGCAAGACGACCTGGACAGCGTCGTGCGCATCGACGGCAAGTTGACGGGTCACGCCCGTCGCGATTATTTCACCGCCAAATTGCAAGAGATGATGAGCGAGACCGGCGTTCGCGTGTCGCTGATTGCCGAGGTCGATGGCCTGGCCGTCGGCTTTATCATGGCGCGGATTGATTTCGGCGAATTCGGCCACGCCGAAGCCGCAGCAGTCATCGATACCATCGGCATCAATCCCAATTACGGCCATGCCGGCATCGCTTCGGCGCTCATATCCCAGTTGCTGATCAATCTCGAAGCGCTGCATGTCGAGCGCGTCGGCACCCATGTCGGCTGGAATAATCTTGAGTTATTGGGCTTCCTCAGCGCCAAGGGCTTCGTCCCTGCCCAGCAGCTGTCACTGGTGAAAGTTATTTAACTTCTAAACAATTCCCCGCTCGATGCCTTGCGATGGATAAGTTCCGAACACTGATAGCGGGGATTGTCGTAAACCGCCGCCATATTGTCGAGTACCCTTTCAACCACGCCCAAGCCGATGGCGTCGGCCCACTGCAGGGGACCGGCAGGATAATTGACACCGTAACACATGGCGGTATCGACGGCGGCTTCGTCGCAGACCCGGGCGTTAACGGCGTCGGCACCTTCGTTGGCCAGCATGCAGACGCTGCGCATGACGATCATCCCGGCAATATCGCGGATCACCGAAACCGATTTGCCGAGCGCCTGAAAAAGACCGACTGCCGCGGCCAGTGCCGCAGGGTCGCAGGACGGCGCAGGGGCCAGGGCGATCCGGGTCGCTTGGTTATAATCGAGGGCCAGATCGAAGCCGATGGCATTGCCACCGTGGTTGGACGCGGGGCCGCCATCACAGAGGTGGAGCCGGGCCGCGCCGACATTCAAAAACCCCTGTTCGCCTGCGGATGGTTCTCGCGGGCAGGCGATGCCGGCCTTTTCGATCAGGCCGACAAGGGCTTCGGCGACGCCTAAATCACCATGAACGGTGACCTTACCTGGGGCGGGTGCGGCGGCGCTGCTTACGGCTTCTGGCGGGCTGGCCCGTTCACCATAGTCATAAAAGCCGTGAGCGCTTTTGCGTCCGAGTTTTCCCGCGGCGACCAGGTCTTGCTGGACCTTGGAGGGCGCGAAGCGGGGGTTTTGCGCAAAGGCATGATAGACCGATGTGGTCACCGCCAGATTGATGTCATTGCCGATCAGGTCCATCAGTTCGAACGGGCCCATGCGGAAACCGCCGCTTTCGCGCATGATAGCGTCGATGGTCGCCGCGTCCGAGCCGTCTTCTTCAAGAACCCTAAGGGCTTCGCCGTAAAAAGGCCGGGCCACCCGATTGACGATAAAGCCCGGGCTCGATGTGGCGTGGACCGGTTTTTTGCCCCACGCTGCGGCGGTCGCGAATATCAACTCAGCACTATCGGCTGAACTTGCCGAACCGCTGACGACTTCGACAAGTTTCATCACCTGGGCCGGATTGAAAAAATGCATGCCGACAAAATTTCCCGGTTCCGCAAGGACGCTGGCGATGTCGGTGATCGACAGGGACGAGGTATTGCTGGCCAGAATGGTTCCCGAGGCGCAGATATTTTCAAGGCTTTTAAAGAGCTCTTGCTTGATCGCCAAATCCTCGACGATAGCCTCGATCACCAAGCCGGCCGGGGCCAGCTCTTCAATCTTTGCCACCGGGGTCAGGCGCGACACGGTCGCCGCCGCCTCTGCGGCCGTAAATTTGCCCCGCTCGACTTGCCGTGCGAGGCCCTCGGCGGTTCGGGTAATGGCTTTTTCAGGACTGCCCGGGGCGGCGTCATAAAGCAGGACCGGGTGCCCGGCCTGGGCCGCGACCTGGGCAATGCCAGCGCCCATGGTGCCGGCACCGATGACGGCGACGATGGTTTCAGGGGGAAGTGAACTCACCTTAACGGCCCTTAAAAGCCGGTTTGTGTTTTTCCAGAAAGGCGCTGACCCCCTCGGCGTAGTCTTCGGTCTGACAGGCGAGCCGTTGCAAGTCGCGCTCAAGATCGAGTTGCTCATCCAAGGAATTGCCGTGGCTCTCGTTGATCGCGCGCTTGATCAGGCCAAGGCCGACCGTCGGCTGCGTCGCCAGTGTTTGGGCCAGGCCCAGGGCTTCGTCCATGATCGTATCGTCATCGACGCATTTCCAGATCAGGCCCCACTGTTCGGCCTGCTCGGCGGAAACATCGCCGCCCAGCATGGCCATCCCCATGGCCCGGGCGCGACCGACAAGGCGGGGCAGGGACCACGTTCCACCGGCGTCCGGGACCAATCCTAAGCGACAGAAAGGCTGGATGAAACGCGCGGATCTTGCCGCCAGGACCAAATCGCAGGCCAGTGCCATGTTTGCCGCGGCCCCGGCGGCGACACCGTTTACGGCGCAAACAATCGGCTTGTCCATGCCCCTTAACTGGCGGATGATGGGGTTATAGCGCTTGTCCAGAGACTCCCCCAGGTCGGGCGGCGGGTCGCCGGGTTTGACGTCGCGTTCGGATAAATCCTGACCGGCACCGAAGGCGCGACCGTTACCGCTGAGCAGGACCGCGCGGACTTCTGAATTGTCGGCGGCTTGCTTAAGGGCGGCGCTGATTTCTTCCAGCATCACGCTTGTGAAACTGTTCAGTTTTTCCGGGCGATTGAGCATCAGGACGGCGACGCCATCTTGGATATCGTAGTCAATGCATTGGTAAGTCACGGTTGTTATCGTCCCTTGAAGGTGGGTTTGCGTTTCTCGAGGAAGGCGGCAATGCCTTCCTTGCGGTCCTCGCTCGCTGCCAGAATGGTGAACGAGCGGCGCTCGAAATCAAGGCCATCGCTGAGCGATGTCTCGAAAGTCTTAAGCACCGATTGCTTCGCCATTTCCAGGGCCAGCGGTGATTTTTCGGCGATCTTACGGGCCAGTTCGCAGGCCCTTAAGATGGTCTGATCTGTGGCCGTCACTTCGGCGGCCAATTCGGCATCGAGGGCCTGGGCGGCATCAATGAATTCACCGGCGAGGATCATTTTCATGGCCAGCGACTTGCCGACGGCGCGGGTCAGGCGTTGGGTGCCGCCGGCCCCGGGAATGATCCCCAAATTGATTTCCGGAAGGCCGAATTGGGCGGTCTCTCCGGCGATGATGATGTCGCAATGCATGGCCAGTTCGCAGCCGCCCCCCAGCGCGTAGCCGTTGACGGCGGCGATCAGGGGTTTGGGGAACGCGGCGATGGCGCGCCAATGGCCCGGTCGGGCGTCGCGATGAATGCCGATTGCGTCGAGGGCCACCATCTCTTTGACATCGGCCCCGGCGGCAAAGACCTTGTCGCCGCCGGTCAGGACGACGGCGTTGATCCCGTCCTGCTTGGAAAGCCTGTCAAGAGTCTCGGCCAGTTGTGCAAGCACTGCCGTGTTCAGGGCGTTGTGAACGTCGGGACGGTTCAGGGTCAGCACGGCGATGGCGTCGTCCGGTCGCTCGTCGATAATCAGGATGCTCATAGTAATATTTTAAGTAAATGCGTTGAAGGTAATGATCGTCTGCGTGTCCTTGATGCCGGAAATGGCGTGGACCTGCTGGTTGACGAAATGGCCGATGTCGCTGTCTTTGGGGATATAGAACTTGGCCATCAGATCGAACTCGCCGGAAATCGAGTAAACTTCCGAGGTCTGCTCGACTTTCTCGATCAGGGCGTTGGCGACCGTGTAGGCACAGCCAAGTTCACATTTAATAAAAACGAAGACTGCCTGCATGGTTTCCTCCCTAATGTGTAGAATCTCAACAGAGACTACTCTGGACTTAAGGGCGGTGCAATCGACACCGTGCCGGACTTTAGTGGGTGTTCGCTATTGGCAAGTCGATCCAGAACGTCGAACCCTTGCCCTCGGTGCTTGTGAAGCCGATTTTTCCATTCATCGCGGAAATAAGCTTGTGGGTGATGGTAAGCCCGATGCCGGCGCCTTCGATCTGCCCGGCTTCCCGGCCGAGTCGGTCAAATGGTTTGAACAAGCTATTCTGTTTGTCTTCGGGTATGCCCTGTCCGGTGTCGCTGACACTGATACGGATGATATCCTCGCCAATGGTCCGGCAATCGGCGGAAATGCTACCATTCGCGCGGTTGTATTTGACGGCGTTGGACAGCAGATTGAGCAATAC
>CBFDEA010000008.1:0-12950 GCA_965603695.1 uncultured Rhodospirillaceae bacterium
TGAACAACCTGCAAAGCCCGGGCGAGTCTGCCGCCAATGTAATCATCAAGAGCAAATTCGGCCTCCAGGTTTCCTGGTGCCCCCCAGTCGATAAGCAATGGCCGCAAGCCCCGCGCGCGCAAGTCGCGCAACAGGCTGTGGCGCTCTGCAAGGTCAAGAATATAGCCCCGGTTGATCAGGGACGGCACGAACAAGACCGGCTGGCCTTCGCCGCCTTCCCCGTAATCGAGCAGCCGGGTCGTGCCCTCGGACCAAATCACCGGCGGTTCGCAGGGGCGCGGTGCGCGTTCAAACGTCCGGTAGTCTTTTACACCACTGGCAAAGTCGGCAAGGCGAACGCGGGTTTGGTGCTCGACAGCGCGGCGGAAATCGTCAGGGTTTATTCCTTGAAGGTCTTTTTTTAACGCGTTTGCTGCCGCCACCCGCGCCGGGCTCCAGTTCAGCGATCCGTCGTTCAAGCTGTTCAATGCGGCCAGCGAGCTTAGCCAGGTCATCGTTTGAATGCCCAGATGCAGCGCCAGCGGGCGCGGTCCCTGATGGCTCTCCGCCATGATTGTTTTCTCCTGGCTGGTGACTACTTTGTTGCGCCATTTTAGCGAAGGCTGCGGCCGAACCGTTCATCAATTCGATGGTTTTGGCGAGCGTCTCGGCAAGCCCGTCATCGCCGCCCAGATCGCCCAAATGTTGCTGCCAAAGATCGAGATAGCGGCGCGCCAATTCGTCAAGATCAGGTGTTTGCGCCATATTTTGTGTCCCGTTAAGTGCCATTCACTATAACCCGGCAGTGTGCCATGAGAAACCCCGCTTACCAATATGCCGAGGTGCAGCATTTTTTTTATTGCAATGCAGCATTTTTACTGAAAATGTTTTATAATACCAAGCGATCGTTATATCGCACCCCTATCGCGCGCTTGCGAATGACAGGGTAAACTTTAGGAAAAAGAAGTCCGATCATGGCGAACAAGACAGCTGACGAAGAAAAGCCGATCACAATCAAGAAGTACGCCAACCGGCGGCTCTACAATACGGCGACCAGCAGTTACGTGACGCTCGATCACCTGTCGCAGATGGTCAAGGACGGCACCCATTTTGTCGTCTTCGACGCCAAATCCGGTGAAGACATCACCCGCCAGGTGCTGACCCACATCATCGTCGAGGAAGAATCCAAGGGCGGGCAAAACCTGTTGCCGATAAACTTCCTGCGTCATTTGATCAGTTTCTACGGCGACAGCTTGCAGTCGCTGGTGCCGCAATACCTGGATCACTCGATGGGTTCTTTCGCCCGCAATCAGGAACAGATGCGCCACTACATGAGTGACGCCCTTGACGGACTGATGCCGTTTCAGCAGTTCGAGGAAATGGGCAAACAGAATATGGCTCTGTTTGAAGGCGCCATGAAAATGTTCACACCGTTCCTTGGCCAAGCCGGCGGAGAAGCCAGCAAGGAGGCTAAACCAGCCACCAAAAAAGAAGCCAAGAAGGAAGACGAGCCGGAACAAAATCTGGAACAGCTACTGGGACAACTGGAAGCCATGCAAAACCAGCTCAATGAATTAAAGGGCGGCGGCAAGACCAAAAAATAAGGGTCTGGCGTCAGGGCAGTTCGCGCAGCACCCGCATGCCGATGCCGTAGCTCTTGACGCGGGCATCGTTTCTAAAACGCCAGGCCGAGCGGATATTCTTGGAAAAATAATACCACGAGCCCGAACGCATGGTGCGATATCGGCAATTTTCCTCCAGACGAACGGAGCCGTCTGCCGGAGCGCCCTCATGGTTTGGGAACCAGCAATCGGCCATCCATTCCCATTCATTGCCATGAACGTCATAGAGGCCGAACGGATTGGCCGCGAAGGAGCCGACGGGGGCAGAACCTTTCTTGCTCCATTGGCTTTGACAATCTCGACAATTGCCGAGGTTTTTGCCGACCTCGTCACCCCACCAGAATTCCGTCGTGGTCCCGCCGCGAGCGGCATACTCCCATTCCGCTTCCGTCGGCAACCGATAGGTATGGCCGGTCTTTTTGCTCAGCCACGCCATAAAGGGTTGGGTTTCGAACCAGGTAATATTCATCACCGGGCGGCGCCCCTTGCCCCATTTGTGGTCATCGGGAACACGCGCGCAGCCGCCTTCATCGAAGCATGCCTGCCATTCATCGAAGGTCACTTCATAAACACCCATGGCGAAAGGCTTGGCAATCGTCACCTGGTGGGCCGGGCGTTCGTTTTTGTGCCGCCCGTCGTTGCCCATGACGTATGACCCGGCGGGGATGACCACCACTTCAGGGCACTTTTCGCAATCCCTGAACACAGTCCCGGCGGCCTTTTCCGGTTCTGCTGCGGGGTCGCAGGCGGTCCCGAAAAAAGCAAACGTGGTCAGCAGGGCAACGCTGATAAGACGTAAATTCATAAAGCTCTCTCTTGACGACAATTTATTGGCATGACGTGACCACAGGTCACCCCACCACGTCAAGCCAGCGCCTTTTGATCGTCATCAAGGTGGCGTCAAGCGTGCTTGCCTATGGTGAGCACACTCAGGCGACTAAAGGGCGCAAACAAATGAACCATATAACTCCCATAAATGACCACGACCGGCCCGAAACGGCTAATACCAGCGCCTTTCTGAGTGCCGGTTTCAGGCCATTTTTCCTGTTCGCCGGGATCTCGGGGGTGGTTCCGATTGCGGTCTGGCTTTTGGCCTTTCTTGGTGATGGCAGCACACCGGGAGAATTCGCCCCGGCCCAATGGCATGGCCACGAAATGATCTTCGGTTTTGTCACTGCGGCGGCGGCCGGATTCTTGTTAACCGCAGTCCCCAACTGGACCCGCAGCGCCCCGTTCAGCGGTTGGCCATTGGCGCTGTTGGTGTCGATCTGGTTTGGCGGACGCCTGGCCATGTGGCTTGGCGCGCCCGTCGGTCCGCTGCCCGTCGCCATTATCGACCTTGCCATGATCCCGGTGCTGGCGTTTTACATTGGCAAAAGAATTGTCGCCCACAAGATGCGCCGCAACTATATCGTCTTGGCGGTGCTTTTCGCTCTGTTTGTCGGCAACCTGCTGATGCATCTTGAAGCGTTGCAGGTTTTTGATGATTCCGCATGGTTTGGGCTTAATTTTGGGATTTACGTGGTCATTCTTCTGGTCACCCTGATCAGCGGTCGCGTCATTCCCGGATTTACCGCGAACGCCTTGCGTCGCCAGGGCATAGAAGTCGATACGCAAACCCCCAACTACATGACGGTGACGGTTATTGTCAGCCTGATTGTTGCCGCCCTGTTCGATCTTTTCGCCATTGAAGGGGCCGAATTCCTGGCCGCATTGGCGGCGGCGGCGTTGCTCTTGCGCATGTGGCGCTGGAAAACTTTTATGGTATTGAACGATCCGCTGGTCTGGGTTCTGCACGCCGGACACTTATGGCTGGTCATCGGTTTCGCCTTACTGGCGGCCGCAGGTTTCAGTGACGGCCTGGGACGCGACGCCGGGCTGCATGCGCTCACCGCCGGGGCAATGGGAACCATGGTCCTGGGCATGATGACCCGTGTCGCGCTCGGCCATTCGGGGCGAGATATGAAAGTCCGGGCACCGATTGTGGTAGCCTATTTAATGGTCATTATCGGTGCCGTGCTGCGGGTCATAACCGTCATGGCCCCGATGGAGAACGGTTTCGCTTATTTGATCGGCGCTGCTGGATTGTTGTGGGCTGGGGGCTACGTCATCTTTACGATCGTCTATTGGCCGATTCTGACGCGACCGAGACTTTAAAGTTATTATTCGCTGGAAACGCAGAAAGCCCTGAGTCTGGCGATATCGCCGAGCACGACTTTATGGCCGTTGGTGGTGACATCGTAAGAGCGCAGTTTAGCCAGGGCCCGGGATAGACTTTCCGGTTTCATGCCCAAACGCGCCGCGACCAGTGATTTGTCGTAGGGAAGATCGATGGTCACGGAGCCTTCCTTTTCACTGCACAGGCCTAACAGGAATTCGCCCAAGCGCTGCGGCGTCGAGCGCGCCTGGATTTGCTCGATGTGCAGGATCATTCCGCGCAGCCGTTGCGACAGGGTGCCGAGCATCCGGATTCCCAGTTCACCATCTTCCCTGATCAGGTTCAAAAAAGCATCCGAGGGAATTTCCAGCAACCTGGCCTCAGAGACCACTTCGGCGCTGGCCGGATAGTCCTTGCCCAGGAAGATAGCAGCCTCGGCAACGGTTTCACCGGGCTTCAGAATGCCGATGACAGTCTGCTCGCCATCGGAGGTGTCCCGGAATATCTTTACCCAACCATCAAGCAATAAATAGATTTTATCGGCGGCATCGCCACGCAGGAAAAGCAGTTTGTTTTGCGGATAATCGACAACATGGGATTGCTCCAGCAAGAGGTCGAGGACCCCATCGGGCAAATTCATCAGTAGCGGCGTGCGCTTGATGATCTGTAGTTCTGGTGCTGTAAGTGTCGCCATAGCTTATTTTCTTCCCCTATTTTTAAGACTAAAGAGTTTTTTTAAGTTTGGACAGTGCCCATCGTGCCGCATCCGCAACAATGGGGGAAGCATCGTCAATTCTAGCCGCCGCGGCAGGCCTAAGGTTTTCATCGCCACTGTTGGCGATGGCGATCAAAACGTTGCGGACAAACCGGTCGCGACCGGTGCGTTTAATGGGTGAGCCAGAAAAAAATTCACGAAAACCAGCATCATCAAGTTTTGACAGATCCGATAAGCGCGGCGCGGTCAGCTCAATTCTCGGCAAGAAGGCGGCCTCGCGATGGGGTGAAGAAAATTTGTTCCAGGGGCAGGCATCCAGACAATCGTCACAACCGTAAATACGATTGCCCATGGCCGCGGCCAGATTCTCATCTATGTTTTCTTTGTGCTCGATGCTCAGGTAGGAAATGCAGGCCCGGGGATCGATCTGATAAGGCACACGCAGGGCATCGGTCGGGCAGGCATCAAGGCAGGCGGAACAACTGCCGCACTGATCAAACATAGGCGTGTCGGGTTCAAGCTCCAGCGTGGTGTAGATTTCACCAAGGAAAAACCACGAGCCAAGGTCGGGCGACACCAGATTGGTGTGCTTGCCCTGCCAGCCGATCCCGGCCTTTTGGCCCAAGGGTTTTTCCATCACCGGCGCGGTATCAACGAACACCTTGATCTCGCAACCATGGCTTTCAACCAACCAGCGGCCGAGTTGCTTCAGGCGTTTTTTGACCAGATCGTGATAATCCTTGCCCCGTGCGTAGGCGCTGATATTGCCACGCTCGACGCGGGCAAGGGCCCGCGCCGGGGCTTCGGCAGGCGCGTAGTTTAGGCCCAAAACGATAACCGAACGGGCCGCCGGCCATAGTCCTTTTGGCGCGGCACGACGATCCGTATTTTCCGCCATCCAGGCCATATTGCCGTGTCGGCCCTGATCCAGATACTGCGCGAGATTGCTCGCCAAGCGCGGGGCGGCATCCGCGTCGGTAAAGCCTACGACGTCGAAACCGACCTCCAACGCCTTGTCACGAATAGCTTTTTTTAAATCCACCAATAGACACTCGCCAAAACAGTTCTTTATATGATATCTAGCCGCCCCAACGTAACACGCCACATGGAAAACCATACAGATGCGCTTTAAATTTACCGCCCTCTACATCGCCCTGATCGTCGCCGTGAACTACGCCTTTAGCGTCGTCCCCCTGGTCGAACTGCCCGACGGCACCATGTGGCCACCGGTAGCTTTGGCCGTCGGCTTTGTTTTTGTCGTCCGTGATTTCGCCCAGCGCGAAGTCGGCCACAAGGTTCTGCTGGCGATGCTGGTCGGTGTGGCTATCAGTTACTTTATGGCAAGTCCCTTTGTCGCCACCGCCAGTGCCGCCGCATTCCTGTTAAGCGAACTGGTCGACTGGGCCGTCTACACCTATACCAAACGGCCCTTGTCGCAACGGATTCTCTATTCCAGCCTGTTCGGCGCACCCGTCGACAGCGCCGTGTTCCTGGGACTGCTCAGTATGTTAAGCCCGGCCGGTGTCATCGCCATGACGGCCTCCAAGCTGCTCGGGGCGTTTTTTGTCTGGTGGATCATCCGCCGCCGCGAACAAACCCTGGCTTAGTCGATTTCGTCATCCGGCACGGTCCACGGTTCAGCCCGACCCGCGTCCGACCAGGCGATCATGTCAGGCAAGCCTTGTACGGCGTCCCGGTAGGCCGCCGAAACATCGTCCAGTTCGACTGCGAAAGAGGTCAGGCGACTGACCACGGGGGCGAACATGGCGTCGGCAATGGTGAAGCTACCGAACAGGAAGGGCCCGCCGTCGCCGAAGCGGGCGCGGCAATCGTTCCAGATTTCCTGAATGCGGGCGATGTCTTCGGCCACCCCTTCGCCCATGCCCTTGCCGGGATGGAATTTGCGGATATTCATCGGCATGTGGGTGCGTAAGGCGGTAAAGCCGGCATGCATTTCATTGGCGATCGCGCGCGCGGTGGCACGCGCCTTCACATCAGTGGGCCAAAGCCCCTTGTCGGGATGACGTTCGGCCAGGTATTCCAAAATCGCCATGGTCTCCCAGATTGTCAGGTCGCCATCGGTGAGCACCGGCACCCGGGCCGTTGGCGACACCTTGGCGATGTTGGCCTTCCAGTCGTCATCGAACAACAGGATCAGTTTTTCCTCGAAAGGGATTCCGGCAACCTTCATGGCCAGCCATGGCCGTAAGGACCAGGAAGAATAGTTCTTGTTGCCGATGTATAATGTGTAGTCGCTCATAAAATTATCCTCTTCCTCGGTAGCCAGGGACGCCCTGATCGGGAACCCACAAGCCTTCGGGTTGTTTGCCGGTTTGATAGAATACGTCGATGGGGATGCCGCCCCTTGGGAACCAGTAGCCACCAATACGCAGCCATTTCGGCTTGGTCGCGTCGGCTACTTTCTTGGCAATGGCGACGGTGCAGTCTTCATGGAAGGCACCGTGGTTGCGAAAGGCGCTGAGATAAAGTTTCAGAGATTTGCTTTCGACCAGAAGATCTTCCGGGGCGTAGTCGATGACCAGATGGGCGAAATCCGGCTGGCCGGTAACCGGGCATATAGAGGTAAATTCCGGGCAGGTGAAGCGGACCAGATAGTCCTCCCCCGCTTGCGGGTTGGCCACGGTTTCAAGGGTCGCTTGTTCAGGCGAGGCCGGGGCCTCGTCGCTGCCGCCCAATTGGGTCAGGTTGTCGTAAATATTTTCGGCCATGATCCGTCCCTATAATTGCTCAATATCGCCACGGGCTTGGTTTTTAGAAAATTCGGCGGCGAAAGTTTGCAGTTCGCCCGCACCAATGGCCCCACGCAATCCGGCCATCAATTGTTGATAATAGTGCAAATTGTGCCAAGTCAAAAGCATGGCCCCGAGAATTTCTCCGGTTCTAACCAGATGATGCAGATAGGCGCGGCTGTAATCCTTGCAAGCCGGACAAACGCACTGCTCATCGAGCGGTCGCGGGTCGTCGCCGTGGCGGGCGTTGCGCAGGTTGACGGCACCACGGCGGGTAAAGGCCTGCGAGGTGCGACCAGAGCGGGTCGGCAGGACGCAATCGAACATATCGACACCGCGTAACACCGCGCCGACCAGGTCGCCAGGCTTACCGACGCCCATCAGGTAGCGCGGCTTGTCTTCCGGCAGGAATCCCGGCGCGTAGTCGAGAACCTCAAACATCGCCTCCTGGCCTTCACCGACGGCAAGGCCGCCGATGGCGTACCCGTCGAAGCCGATAGCCTTCAAGGCGACCGATGACTGTTCACGAAGGTCTTTGTAGACGCCGCCCTGGACGATACCGAACAATCCGTAGCCAGGGCGCTCGGAAAAGGCCTCTTTCGAGCGGGCGGCCCAGCGCATGGAAAGCTGCATGGACTCATCTGCTTGCTCCAGCGTCGCTGGAAACGGTGTGCATTCATCGAAAGCCATGGTGATATCGGCGTCGAGCATGCGCTGGATATCCATGGAGCGTTCGGGCGTGAGCTCGTGTTTGGAACCATCGACGTGCGAGCGGAAGGTCACGCCCTTTTCGGTCATTTTGCGCAGATCGCTTAGCGACATCACCTGAAAACCACCGGAATCGGTGAGGATCGGCCCCTGCCAGTTCATAAACTCATGCAAACCACCAAGCCGCTCGATGCGTTCCGCACCGGGCCTGAGCATCAAATGATAGGTGTTGGCGAGAATAATCTGGGCCCCGGTTTCAGCCACGGATTGCGGCAGCATGGCCTTCACCGTCGCCGCCGTGCCGACCGGCATGAAGGCCGGGGTATCGAAGCCGCCGTGCGCGGTTTCGACACGTCCCAGCCGGGCCTTGCCGTCCTTCTGCAAAATCTTGAATTGCGTTCCGCTCACGATTGATCGTCCTTTTGCAACAGGCAGCCGTCACCATAAGAATAGAAGCGGTAGCCCCGGCTTATCGCCGTCTCGTAAATATTTTTCATTCTGTACAGACCGGCGAAGGCCGAAACCAGCATAAACAGCGTCGAGCGTGGCAGATGGAAATTGGTCAACAGCACATCGACGATGCGAAATCGATAGCCCGGGGTGATGAAAATATCGGTCTCATCTGCAAAGGGGTGCAGCGTGCCGTCCTCATGGGTTGCCGATTCCAGCAACCTGAGCGATGTCGTGCCGACGGCGACAACCTTGCCGCCACGGGCTTTGGCGGCGTTAATGGCGGCGACGGTGTGCGCCCCGACCTCGCCCCATTCGGCGTGCATGACATGGTCGTCGGTGTCGTCGACCTTGACCGGCAGGAAGGTTCCGGCGCCCACATGCAATGTCACTTTGGTATGGGTGACGCCCTTGTCGGCGAGGGCCTTCATCAGTTCAGGGGTGAAATGCAAGCCCGCCGTCGGCGCGGCAACGGCACCCTGCTTGTCGGCGAACAGAGTCTGATAGTCTGACTTGTCGCGCTCGTCGGCCAGGCCTTGCCGCTTGATATAGGGCGGCAGCGGCATACCGCCGTGGGCTTCCAGGGCCGCCATCAAATCAGCGCCGGAAAGATTGAAGCGCAGCGTCACCTCGCCACCCAGGCCCTTATTCGTGACCTCGGCTGTGAACCCATCGGCAAAGACGATGACGTTGCCAAGTTGGAGCTTTTTCGCCGGTTTGGCGAAGACCTTCCAGGAGTCGGCGCTTACGCGCATGTGCAAGGTGACCTCGACACCGGCCTCGTCGCGCTTGCCCTTCAAGCGGGCCGGGATGACGCGGGTGTCGTTAAAGACCAGAATGTCGCCCGCGGCAAGGCATGCAGGCAGATCGGCCATGATTTTGTCGGCCAAACCATCGCCAAGCAGAAGCCGCGCCCGGTCTCGCGGGGAGGCCGGTCTTTGGGCGATCAGGTCTTGCGGCAGGTCGAAATCGAAGTCATCCACTTTCATGAGGCCGGAACCTATAGAAAAGCCGGGCGAAGAACAAATACTCTTGAGCCATAAAAGGCGCTAAATTTACGAATGGATTACATCCGCACACATTGGCGAGGCAATCAATCCCTGGTCTGGTCATTCTGGGTCAATCTGGTGGCCTTAAGAATCGCCATCCTTTTTTGTGAACGCTTCACCCATCCCCCCTTTAGCGATAAATCAACGACGGCACTGATTCTGACCATTGCCTACTTCATCGTCTTCCAATTGATCGTTTATCCATGGCAAATACTGGGGTTGATTCGTGCCTGTGACCGCTACTTGGTGGAGCGGCGTTCCTACGTGTTCGTCTCGCTGGCCCAGTTCGCCATGGTGCTGAGCTTGCTGGGAACCCTTATTTACGTGCTCAGCGCTTTCCAGTCGTTTTTTGCCAACCCTGCGGCGATGATTATTAATCAACGCCAACCACGCCCGCCCATGCTTAGCCCTTACACCCTGACCCTCAACGATGAGGGAACCCGCATTGTCCTTAAAGGTAGTTTCAGAATCGGGGTAACAAAGGAAATGGCCTCCTTGCTTGAGCAAAACCCGGGCGTTCAGGGTATTGTTCTGGGTAGTGACGGCGGCCGTATTACCGAGGGCCGGGGCGTCGCCCGGCTGATTATGGAGCACCGCCTGGACACCTATGTTTTTGACATCTGCAAATCCGCCTGCACGACCGCCTTTATCGCCGGGACGTCGCGTATTCTCGGCCCTGAAGGTAAGTTGGGATTTCATCAAATTACCCTGGATAGCAAGTTCAAGACCCCCTACATCGATCCTGAAGCCGAGCAATTGATCGATCTGACCTTCTACAGGCGGCAAAAGATCACAGACGGGTTCCTGCAAAATGTTTTTAAAACCCCCCATACGGATATCTGGTTCCCCGGCACCAAGGAACTTCTCGCCGCCGGTGTGGTTCATAAGATTGTTGCGGCGCATTGAGAGCATTGCGGCTCCGTCACGTTCATGATATCGACGGATGCTTAAATCACCCCTTCTGTCTTAGGACCGATAATTTATGAGCGGCATTTTGTTCCTTGGTTTCCTGCTCGGCATGCGCCATGCGCTGGAAGCCGATCATGTCGCCGCCGTCGCCGCCCTGGCGAGTCGGGCAAAAACCTTGCGTCAGGCGGTGCCGTTGGGGGTCATGTGGGGGCTTGGCCATACTTTGACCCTGCTCGCTTTCGGGGCCGTCATCGTCGTCCTCAACAGCAACATCCCGCAGCAATTAGGGCAATTTCTCGAAGCCCTGGTCGGGGTCATGTTGATCGGATTGGGCGGCGATGTGCTCTACCGGCTGATCAAGAAGCGCATCCACTTTCACGCCCACAAGCACGAAGGCGGCAACCGCCACATCCACGCCCATTCCCATCAGGGTGAGGAAACCCACGACCCCGCGCATCATAGCCACCCGCACTTAAAAGGCATGCCGCTACGCGCCCTGGCCGTCGGCATGATGCACGGACTGGCCGGATCGGCGGCGCTGGTGTTGTTGACCACGCAGACCATTGAGCCGATTTCGACGAAGGTTGTCTATATCGTCCTGTTCGGGCTGGGCTCCATGGTCGGCATGGCCGTGCTCAGCGCCGTCATTGCCGTTCCCCTGCGCTACGCTGCAGGGTCAATGACCTGGGCTTATAATAGTTTAAGCGCCATGCTGGGGGTTTTCACGACCGGCCTCGGCCTGTTGACCATCAGCCATTCTGGATTGCTCTAGACTAGTCTTTGCCCGCCAGCGGCGCGATGTACTGGGGTTCCGTATCCCAGGGGAAATAAATCCAGACGTCCTGACCAACCTGCGAAACAAAGGTATCGACGGTCGGCAGGCCCTGGGGCTTGGCGTAGACCGTAGCAAAATGGCATTTCGGCAGAATTTCGCGGGCTTTTCTCGCCGTCGTTCCGGTATCGACCAGATCATCGACCAGCAACCAGCCCTCGCCTTCGACGGCAACCGCCCGTTCGGGAACTTTCAGGACGTTGATCGTGCCTTTAACTTGCTCATCGTAGGTCGAAATGCACAGCGTATCGACGACCCTGATATCCATTTCACGCGCCAGAATTGAAGCCGGCACCAGGCCACCACGAGTCAAGGCGACGATGCCCTCCCACGGGCCTTTGCCCATCAGCGCCCGAACCAGATGTTTAGCGTCACGGTGAACTTCAGTCCATGAGACATGATGGGGGATGATGTCGTCGCGAAGCGCCATTGGCCAGAGCCTCTTTCAAATAAATTTCCTTGGGCCCGCGATTAAACAGAAAAGTACGGGGCGCGGCAATGGCTGCTTTTAAAGAGCGTCGAACTATTACCTCCTCAGAGACCATTGCAAGGCGCGTCTTGTTTAGACGTCAATATGGGTGTTACATCACAGTCTGGAAAATTCCTTGAGAAGGATCGTAAAGTGCCTGAAAAAATATTTATTACGGCTCAACAATTGCTTGAGGACTCTTTTTCTCTGGGTCACAAGATTATCGAGTCGGGCTTTCGTCCGAACTATATCGTCGGCGTTTGGCGTGGCGGCACACCGGTCGGCATCGCCGTTCAGGAGCTTCTCCATTACAATGGCTTTCCCTCAGACCACATCTCCATCCGCACATCATCTTATGAAGGCATCGAAAATCAACGCGACGAGGTGCGCGTTCA
The DNA here is from genome assembly GCA_965603695.1 of uncultured Rhodospirillaceae bacterium. Classification (GTDB taxonomy): domain Bacteria; phylum Pseudomonadota; class Alphaproteobacteria; order Rhodospirillales; family JABHCV01; genus JACNJU01. Next base: position 12,037 of record CBFDEA010000008.1, read on the forward strand.
CGGCCTGCATTACATCATCGAAAACGTCAATGCGGAGGACTCATTGTTGATCGTCGACGATGTTTTCGATTCCGGCAGAAGCATCCAGGCGATCATTGATAGAATTGCCAGTGTATCGAGACGCAACATGCCCAAAACGATCCGGGTTGCCACTGTCTATTACAAGCCCGCCAAGCGGCTCGTCGAATGCACGCCGGACTATTTTATTCATGAAGTCGATGAATGGCTTGTATTCCCACACGAGCTAAACGGCCTAACCCATGAAGAAGTCGCCCGCGCGAAACCGGCCGCTTTAAGCAAAAGTTAGTTTACGGGCGGAATATTTTTCCGGCCCAACCGAAGACGGATTTGTCTTTTTCCTTCGGCGCACTGACATCATCGGCTTGTTCGCGGAGCGTTTCGGACTTGCCAATGACTGGCGGCGGTGGCGGCCTGTCTTCGGGGCGCGGCACGGTCGGGGCCGGGATCGGATGGGACTGAGGGGTTAGCTCAGGCTCTTCGCCGGCGTGTTCCAGGACCGCTTCCATGACCGCCGCCATGGCCGGCTCCAAGGCCATCGGCATAAATTCTTTGGACTCGGATTGCGGCTCTGGCTCTGGCTCCGGCTCCGGCTCTGGTTCCGGTTGGCGGGCGGTTTCCTGTGGACCCACAAGCCCGGTGGCGACAACCGAAACCCGCAGCTTGCCATCGAGTGAGGGATCGAAGGCGCTGCCGAAAATAATCAGGCCGTCACCGCCGACCTCCGCGCGCACCCGGTTCGCCGCCTCGTCGATCTCGAACAAGGTCATATCGGCACCGCCGGTGACGTTGATCAGCAGGCCTTGCGCGCCCTTGATCGACACGATGTCGAGCAACGGGTTGGCAATGGCGGCTTCGGCGGCGAGGATGGCACGAGTCTCGCCTGTGGCCTCGCC
>CBFDEA010000009.1:0-12921 GCA_965603695.1 uncultured Rhodospirillaceae bacterium
CAAAGGCGGAGCACAAAAGAAGACCTGTAATTAAGGTGCGAACCCTTAGCATGGTTCCAATCCTACCGGTTTTCCGTCTTACCAGAAGTAAATCTGGGTAACGACAAAGAACCAGACGACATCGACGAAGTGCCAGTAAATAGAGGCACAGGCGACGAAGGAATCGTTGGTCTTGCCTTTCAGGGCCGGTATCAGGACGGCGACAAACATCGCTAGGCCAATAAACACATGCGAAGCATGGAAACCGGTGATTGAGAAGAATGCCGAGCTGAACGAGTTGGTGCCGGGAACGAAGCCTTGGCCAATCAGGTGCTCGTATTCATAAATTGTGCAGCCCATGAAAAGGGTGCCAAGTATAATGGTGATGATCAGCCACTTGTTGAAGCCGCTGTTATCGCCATGATCCAGTTTTACCTCGGCGTTGTGCATCGTAAAACTCGAAGAAACCAGGAGCACGGTCATGATCATCGGGATCGTCGTGCTGATTTCGGGTGTCCCCTCAGGCGGCCAGTCGACGCCTGCGGATATACGCATCGTCCAATAACTAGCGAACAGGCCCAGGAAGATGAAGATTTCTGAAACAATGAAGATCGGCAGTCCGACGACGGAAACACCTTCGACCACATTCTTGTAGACCAAGCCTTCCGCGACCCACTTTGCAACACCGGCAAGCATTAACGGAACACCGAGACCAAGGCCGATGATGGTCATCAACTGGTTTTCATAGACAAAGTGGCCCGAGAACGCAATGGGAACGGCGAAGAAGATACCCGCTACGAGAACAAGCGGTGCCCAGCTGACTTCCCAATGATGGGCGTGCTCGTGATGCTCGTGAGTAATATCATGAATTTGGTCGGTTGCTTCGATGGACATGTAGGTCCTCCCCCGTGAACGAAAAAACTTTTCCTGATGGCTCTTGTTGCAAGCCTATTCGCAAAAAACCTGAAATCACATGAACAGTGTGAAACTAAAATCAACACTACAATGGACATGCAATAATAAGACACCCGTTTGTAATGCCTCATTCTTATATCGTCAAACGTTCTATGAATTCACCCGATTGGGTGGGGATTGGATAATAACGAAAGTATAAAGCTTGCCTTATATAAGGAGACCCTAATATCAAGAGGGTGGTTATTCTAATATTCAGCCTATTGTCTTGAACTTTAACGCTTATGGCGTTGATGAACTGTGGTCGCGCAGCACTAATCGATCATTGGGGACTTTACCGCTTATTGTTACTGTCAAATAAAAATATATTTATTTTCAGTTATTTGAAACCAATGCCGACGTGATGGGGGTGTTTTTTTTAAGAAGCGGATCGAAAACCCGCGATAGCCAGCTATGAGAACGCAGGTTGGTATTTAAGGCGAAGGCACGATATGATCTATTACAACAAATAGTGTGGCGGGAAATCATGGATAAAAAAGTCGAAAAAGACCTACCGTCTGTCGATCCAGAAAAATTGTCACGGGCAATGCAGAATTTTGCCGAACGTGGGCAGCGCATCACCGAGTCTTTTTTAAAAGAACAAGAAACAAGTGACGGCTATCAGGTGCCGGACCCGGTCGTTATCTCCAAGGCTTTTATGGAGCTTGCCCAGAAGTTATTGTCCGATCCACAGAAAATGGCGGAAACCCAGGCCAAGCTGTGGAACGACTACACTGAATTGTGGCAGGCGGCGGCGAAACGTATGAGCGGTGAGGAAGTGCCAGCCGTCGCCGAACCGGAAATAGGCGACAGGCGATTCCAGGACGCGGCCTGGAACGATCAACTGATCTTCGATTTTATCAAACAATCCTATTTATTGACCTCTGACTGGATGCAAAAGGCCGTCGGCGATGTTGATGGTCTGGACCCGAAAACCGTCGATAAGGTTCGCTTTTATACGCGCCAGTGGGTTGACGCCTTGTCGCCCAGTAATTTCGCCGCGACCAACCCGGTTGTTCTGCGCAAAACTGCTGAAAGCGGCGGCGAAAATCTGCTCGACGGTATGGAAAATCTGCTCGGCGACCTGGAAAAAGGTAAAGGCAAGCTACGTATTTCGATGACCGATGAAGAAGCCTTCACTCTGGGAGAGAATGTTGCGACCTCACCCGGCAAGGTGATTTATCAGAACGAATTGATGCAACTGATTCAGTACGAGCCGACGACGAAGAAGGTTCGGGCCACGCCGATGCTGATCGTGCCGCCGTGGATCAACAAATTTTACGTCCTCGATTTGCAACCGAAGAATTCATTTATCAAGTGGGCGGTTGATCAGGGCAACACCGTGTTTGTCATCTCCTGGGTCAATCCCGATGCCAAACTGGCCGGGAAATCCTTCGACGATTACATGCTTGAAGGGCCGCTTGCCGCCCTCGATGCCATTGCAAAGGCGACGGGCGAGAAAAAGGCCAATATTGTCGGCTATTGCATCGGCGGCACTCTGACCGCCTGCACCCTTGCCTATATGGCGGCCAAGAAGGACAACCGGATCAAGTCGGCGACGTTCCTGACGACCATGGTCGATTTCTCAGATCCCGGCGAACTGGGCGTCTTTATTGATGACGAGCAAATCACCCTGATGGAAGAACATATGAACAAGAAGGGCTATCTTGAAGGCTCTCATATGTCCACCGTGTTCAATATGATGCGGGACAACGACCTGATCTGGTCGTTCATCGTCAACAACTACCTGATGGGGCGTCGGCCGCTGCCGTTTGATCTGCTTTACTGGAATTCGGATTCAACCCGGATGCCGGTGATGATGCATAGCTACTATCTGCGCAATATGTATCTTGCCAACAAACTGGTCGAACCCGGTGCCATTTCATTGGCCGGGGTTCCTATCGACCTTGGCAAGATAAAGACACCGACATATATTTTATCGACTCGCGACGACCACATAGCGCCCTGGCAATCGACCTACGCTGCGACGGGGTTGTACGCCGGTGCCAAGCGTTTTGTGTTGTCGGCTTCGGGACATATCGCCGGGGTCGTCAATCCGCCGGTCAAGGAAAAGTACTGTTATTGGACAAACGCCAAAACCCCGAAGGATCCCGCCGCCTGGCTTGAAGGAGCGAAGCGCGTGGAGGGCTCATGGTGGCCGGATTGGGACGCATGGCTGAAAAAACATGCCGGGGCAAAAGATGTTGGGGCAAGAAAACCCGGTGCCGGCAAGCTGAAGCCGCTGGAAGACGCGCCGGGTTCCTACGTCAAGGTGCGGATTAAGGAATAACGGCTAGCGGACATAAATAAGTCCTTTCTTTCAAACGTTTGCCCGCCTGGGAAATTAAAGGCATAGTGCCAGCATGGAAAAAGCCACAGCCCAGACGAGCGTGCTCAGCATCTATGAAGAGAGAATTTCCGGCCACCTGGAATTGCTCTCTTCCATGGGGCAGGACTTCGCCACCTCGCTCGATATCGACGAGACTCTGCGACAGGGCTTGAAGCAGATTACCGATTATGTCGGGGCCGAAGGCGGCGCACTTTTCCTGCTCGATAAAAATGGCGAGAAACTAACCTGCACGGCTTGTGTCGGGGAAACGGAAATTACCGGCCTGACTTTAAGGCACGACGAAGGAATCGTTGGGCGCTGCGTTCTGCTTGATGTTGGGGAAATCGTTCGCGATGTCTCGACGGATCCCAACTTTCAGAATTCCGTAGACGCCCAGACCGGCTTCACCACCCGCTCTATTTTGTGCGCGCCGATGAGCGTCAAGGAAGAGCGCATCGGCGCTATCGAACTGGTTAACAAGCGTACAGACGACGGTTTGTTTGACGAACAGGACTTACACCTGCTGCGCTCGCTGGCCTCCTCGGCGGCGCTGGCGACCAAAAATGCGCGCATGGCGGAGGCTTTGGTCGAGCAGGAAAGGGTGCGCCGGGAGCTTGAACTGGCGGCGGAAATCCAGCGCGGCCTGCTGCCCGATGGCGGTGACGACAGTTTTCCCATTCACGGGGTTAACTGTCCTGCGCGTACGGTTTCGGGTGATTTTTATGATTTTTTTCCACTCGATGACGGGCGCATCTGTTTCAATCTGGGCGACGTTTCGGGCAAGGGCATGAACGCCGCTTTGCTGATGGCGAAAACCGCCAGTCTTTTTCGCTGTCTCGGCAAAACCATTCATCAACCGGGTCGCTTGCTGTCGATGATTAACGATGAAATTTGCGAGACGGTGACTCGCGGCATGTTCGTGACCATGGCCGGCGGCATTTATGATCCCAAGACCGGCATCGTCAAATTGGCCAACGCCGGGCACGAGCCGCCGCTTTATTATTCCGGCGACGGCTCCTTCGTCGCCATCCCGGCCGAGGCGCCGCCGCTGGGGATTTCGCCACTGCTGTCAGGCGATGGCGGGATTCCGGAAATCGAGCTCAACCTGAATGGCGGAACACTGTATATTTTTAGCGATGGGGTGACGGAGGGCTACCTGGAAGACGGCAGCGAACTGGAAGCCGAGGGCCTGCAAAAAATTCTCGTCGACAAGGCGGCGGAACCGGCGACGGCGCGTCTGCAAACGGTGATCGCTTGCGTCAATCGGGAAGGCGTCGCCTTGCGCGATGACCTGACGTTGCTGGCCATTGATGACGGCCTCAATAAAGCGGCGCGACTTTTGCTCCCCGATGAGGCAGACACAATCGCCCCGGAAAATATATTTCATGTCAACTTCCCGTCCCAGCCCGACCGCTTGAAGCTTGTACGCAGCGCCGTTTTCGATACGGCGAAAATGTGCGGTTGTAGCGAAAGCGTCGCCCGCGATATCGTCATTGCCGTCGATGAAGCCTGCCAGAACGTCATCCGCCATGCCTATAAAGGATCGCCCGAGGGCAAGATCGTTCTTGATATTAGTCGCCAAGGTGACGGCATAATCCTGTCCCTGCGCGACTTTGCCGATCCGGTCGACATCGCCAAGATTAAACCGCGCGATCTGGACGACCTTCGCCCCGGCGGCCTGGGCACCCACTTTATCCGCGAGATCATGGATGAAGTCGATTTCCTGGTGCCACCCGAAGGCGATGGAAATATACTGAGAATGGTGAAACGAATTGAGTAATGAATTGAGTAAGCAAAATGGAACATGAAATAGCGGAGCGCGATGGCAGCGTTATCGTCGCCTTTTCAGGTGATGTCGATTTGCAATCCTCGCCCGACGCGCGAAAAATTCTGCTTGAATGCGTGGCCCGCAAAATGCCGGTGCTGGTCGATCTCTCGAAGGTCAATTACATCGACAGTTCGGGCATCGCCTCCCTGGTCGAATCACTGCAAACGGCGCGTAAGGGCGGCGGCAACCTGTTGTTGGTGTCGGTCAGCGACGCCGCCCTCAGGGTCCTGGAACTGGCCCGGCTGGACAGGGTGTTTACGATCTTCGGGACAATCGATGACGGGCTGGCGAGTCTTTAGAACATGTCTTTGAAGAACGCCAGAGCGGGAATATCCGGATACACCGAGAGAGTCGGCCGCCAGACCATTGCCGGTGTCGAGGAAATCGGTAACGGCGGCTTTTTGTTGCTCGAAAGCCTGTACTGGTTGTTTGTCGGTCCGCGCCTGAAACAGCCCGTGCGTTTCGCCGCGGTGGTGGCGCAGATGATGGAAGTCGGCGTCAATGCAATCCCGCTGATCGCCATGATGGCGGGCACCATCGGTGCCATGATGGCCATGCAGAGCATTTATATGTTGCGCATATTCGGCGCCGAATCTCAAGTTACCTACGGCGTCGCCTTTTCCGTGGTCCGTGAATTCGCGCCGCTGATCACCGGCATCCTGGTCGCCGGTCGTTCCGGTTCGGCCTTGGCGGCGCGGCTGGGGACGATGAAAATTTCCCAGGAAATCGACGCCCTGAAAGTGATGGGGATCAATCCGGTGCGCTTCCTGGTGGTCCCGGCGCTGCTGGCGATGCTGGTCATGGTGCCGGCCCTGACGATCATGAATATGATCGTCGGCATGCTCTGCGCCGGACTTTACATCAATGCCGAACTGGGCATTTCACTGGCCGCTTATTGGGACCAGGTGATCGATATTCTTTCCGTCGGCGACGTCATGCACGGGGTTGGCAAAAGCGTTCTGTTCGCCATTTTGGTCGCCCTCATCGGCGTCATTAACGGGGCCTCGGTAACCGGTGGCGCCGAAGGCGTCGGCAAGGTCACGACCCGCGCCGTCGTTCAGGCCATATCGGCAATCATCATCACCGATATGCTGTTCGCATTCATGGCCACGAGGTAAGCGATGAGCACCGAGCCCAACACAGTTATCGAAGTCGAAGACCTGGTCACCCATTACGGCCCGCGCAAAATTCTCGACGGTGTCTCGATGAACGTCGCCGAAGGCGAAATCATGGTCATCATGGGCGGCAGCGGTTCGGGCAAGAGCACCTTGCTCAGGTACCTGATGGCCCTTGAAAAGCAGACATCGGGGAGCATCCGCCTGCTCGGTCAGGATATCGGCACGGCAAGCCAGCAGGAGATGTTTGATCTGCGCAAGAAAATCGGCGTCGCCTTTCAGGGCGGTGCCCTGTTCAGTTCGATGACGGTCGGCGAGAACATCATGCTGCCGCTCTACGAACACGCCAAGCTCGACATGCTGACCATGGAAATCATGACCCGCATGAAACTGGAAGTCGTCGATCTGGCGGGCTTCGAAGACCTGATGCCGGCCGAACTGTCCGGCGGCATGATCAAGCGCGCCGCTTTCGCCCGCGCCGTTATCATGGACCCCAAGCTGCTGTTCTGCGACGAGCCTTCGGCGGGCCTCGACCCGGTCGTCGCCTCGGCCCTGGACGACTTGATTTTGAAGTTGCGCGACGCCCTGCAAATGACGGTTGTCGTCGTTACCCACGAACTCGAAAGTGTTTTCAAGATCGCCGACAGGGTAACGGTGCTGGATCGCGGACACATTCTTTTTATTGGTACGGTGGAGGAACTGCGCAACAATAAGAGCGAGCGCATTCAGAACCTTCTCAATCGCCGCCCGGAAGACGAAAACATTGATCCCGATGAGTATCTGCGTCGACTCACTGGAGAAAAAGAAAAAGGGGGAGACGCGACGTTATGAGAAATAGCAAACTGAATTATATCATCGTCGGCAGCTTCGTGCTGGCGATGATCTTCGGCCTGATTTTTTCGATTGCCATGTTGACCGGGCGGACCGGGGCGACGGATAAATACTTCGCCGTTTATAGCAACGTGACCGGCGTCAAGTTCGGCACCCAGGTCCTCTACGAAGGCTTTCCCATAGGCCAGGTCGAAGAAGTGACGCCGGTAGCAAAGGGTGCGGCGATGAGCTTCCGCGTCGATTTCAGCGTTAACAAAGGCTGGCGTATCCCTAAGGACAGCGTCGCCAAAATAGCCGCGCCCGGATTGTTGTCGGCAATCACGCTGAGCCTTGACGCCGGGCAAAGCGAAACGGCACTTAAACCGGATTCCCAGGTCATCGGTCAGGAAGCCGCCAATGTCTTTGCCGTGGTTTCAACCGTCGCCGATCAGATCAGCATGCTCGCCGAAAAGGATATCCGGCCGCTTTTGGAAAACATCGGCCCGCTGCTGCAATCGATCACCAAAACGTCTGACAACTTCGGCAGTATTCTGGAAGGCGACGGCAGCATTCTGGTCTCCGATCTGGTCTCGCTGACCGGCGATTTAAGCGATAGGGTGCCGCGGATCGCCGGTGATATCGAACAAATTACGGCGCGCATCAATCAAAGCAGCAAGGAGCTGAGCACCTTGCTGACCGAGAAAAACCGCAAGCAGATTGAAAGCCTGATCGGCAACATGGATACGGCGGCGGCTAATTTCACCGACTTGTCGGGCAATCTTGACGGCCTGATCAAGGACCTCAACAACGTCGTCGTCGATAACAAGTCCAATATCGATGCGTCCGTTGTCGATATCCGTTATGTGACCGGGTCGCTGGCCCGCCATATCGACGCGCTCAACCAGAATATGGAGGCGACGTCGCGCAACATGTACGAATTCAGCCGCCAAATCAGGCTCAATCCGGGATTGCTGCTCGGCGGCACACCGCCGCGCGACGAAGCAAAACCTAGATAAGAAAGCATAGGCAAGATGATGAAAATCTTTAGGGGCCTGGCCCTGGTTTCACTCGTGACCCTGGCGGCATGCGCCCAGCCGGAACTGCCCAAGGACCATTATTACCGTCTGCAAGTCCAGGTCCCGCAAGTCGATAAGGGCGCGGTCATGTTCAAGGGCACTATCGAGGTCGAACGCTTCCTCGCCGACGGCCTGACCGCCGGGCGGCCGATTGTCTATTCCGAGACCGGCAGTGAACACCAGCTTTTGCAATACCATTACCATTTCTGGACCGAGCCACCGGTGGTCATGCTGCGCGACCAGTTGATCGATTTCCTGCGCGCCGCCAAGGTCGCCGACATGATCGTCTCGCCGGAAATGCGGAGCCGTCCCGACTACCGCCTGACGGCCAAAATCAAGCGCCTGGAAAAGGTCGTCGGGGCCAAACCGAGCGCCATCGCCGAACTGCAACTGGGCCTGCAGGACGAACAAAACGGCGACATCATCCACCTCGCCAACTACCGCGTCGAAGTCGGCGCCCAGTCGGCATCAGTCGGCGACGCCGTCATCGCCATGAACAAGGCCCTCAGCCAAATATACTCCCGCTTTGTTGCTAGTTTGGGCAAGCTTTGAGGGCGCGAACTCATTTTACGAAGCACAGCAAGCGTCTGCTTTTAGGCGGTTAACGGACTTTATTAAGCGAGAGAGGTGCAGTCCGCTTCTGACCCAAAGCGGGCATGTTATGGGAGAGATAGTTGGTCATTGACAACCACATCAATAATGAGGTTTAAAGCGTCATGGATATTATGAGCACCACGTCAATGGGCCTTTATTTGCTGCCGTTAACATAACGGCGGGCACACTTTTTCTTGTACAACCGCTGCGTTCCGGCGGTTGAAAACAAGATCTCTATCCGGCATCGCAGCTTCAACCGGAGTAATGCGATGCTAAAAAAAAGAAACCCAATATCATCAGTCGGCCTCATGGGGTTCGGATCGTTCGGGCGTTTAATCGCGCAACACCTGCACCCTCATTTCCATCTTCTGATCCATGATCCGTCGGTGACCTCGGCATACAACGCATTACCAAGCAATACAGAATTTTCCGACGTTGCGATGGTTGCGCGCTGCGACCTCGTCATACTTGCCGTACCGGTCAGTGAAATGGTCACTGCAATCATAAAATTACGGCCCCATCTGAAACCGGGCACCATCATCGTCGATGTCGGCTCCGTTAAGGTGTCTCCGGCAGCTGTCATGCTGGCCGAACTGCCCCCTTTCGTGGACATCATTGGGACGCATCCATTATTTGGGCCGCAAAGTTCCCGTAACGGCATCAAGGGGCGAAAAATCGCTGTTTGTCCTATTAGGGGCACTTCAACATTGAGCGTTGCCGCATTTCTGAAACATGTCTTTGGATTACAGGTATTTATCACTACACCGGAAAAACACGACAAGGACGCGGCCATCGTTCAGGGTCTTACCCACCTGATCGCACGGATTTTAGTTCGGATGGAGCCGCTTCCCAAGCACCTAACAACAGCGAGTTTTGACCTTCTCTTGGAGGCAACAGAAATGGTCCGACACGATGCTCAAAACGTATACATGGCGATTGAGCAGGCCAATCCGTATGCGTCAAACGTTCGCAATCATTTCTTTGATATAGCTCAAGAGGTGCGGTTAGAGGTCGACGAACCTATTTCTAATGCCTGTCCCGATCACAGTAGCTAGCTGTATCGCTGCCTCTGTTATCGGTGGGTCTATATGTGATTAAATTCGACTGAACACAAAGCGAAGGGGTGTCCGGTTTTGGTGGTGACCTCAATAATTGCCATTGGCAACGGATTTTGCATTTTGGACTCGTCGTTCCTTTTGTATTGAACGTAGGATGGGACGATGTTCGACCCGCTCCAACTGACCTTGATCGCGATGACATTCCTGCTGGCTGGATGCATAAAGGGGGTCCTCGGTCTCGGGCTTCCAACTGTTTCGCTTGCGCTCCTAACCGTGACGATCGGGCTCCCCCCGGCAATGGCTTTGCTCCTTGTGCCATCCTTCGTGACAAATGTCTGGCAAGCGCTCGATGGAGGCAATGGACGGGTCATAATCGCCCGGATATGGCCGATGCTTGTTTTGGCAACACTCACAGTTTGGATTGGTGCAACCGCCCTGATGCGGGTCGATGTCTCGTGGTTGTCGGCCCTGCTTGGCACCATCGTTGCCTTATATTCAATGTTTAACCTGATCCGTCCTCAGATATCGATACCCCGGAGTCAGGAAAGATGGGTGGGACCGCTTGTCGGGACGGCCAACGGCATCCTCACAGGCATGACGGGATCGTTCGTTTTTCCTGGCGTCCTTTATCTTCAGGCGATTGGCCTGCCAAGAGACATGTTCATACAGGCCATGGGGATACTGTTTACCACTTCGACAGTGGCGCTCGGCGTGTCCCTGGGCGGACACAACCTTCTGGAGTTCGAGACTGGTATGGTTTCTGCGCTCGCCGTGCTTCCCGCGTTGGTCGGCATGATGCTCGGTCTGAGATTGCGAAAGAAGTTACCGGAAGCGCTTTTTCGGCGCGTGTTTTTTCTGGGATTGCTGGCGCTTGGACTCTTCATCATCGCGCGATCCCTTTTTTAAGTTAGTACCGCGAAATTAGCGTCTAATTCGACTAAAGCGCAAAATCTACGTCGCAAAATTTAATGTCCGTTGTTAGGGGGGAAGCAGACATTATTCAAAGCGGGTCTTTTCGTCTGCTCCTGACCCGAAGCGGACAGAACGATCCTTCATTATCAACAAAAAAGAGCGTAAAATACTGACCGGTTTTTCGCTTGGGAAATTGTGTGGTTTCTGCACCAGGAGACGACAATGGACACCGAACGACTCGGCCAATCATGGTTCATGAATTTTATTTTCAAACCTGCCGGTGCGTCAATGGAAAGCCGGGCTCGGCGCTGGTTGATGCCGCCGCACAAAACGTTACAAGGGGCTGATGTTAAACCCGGACAGAGCGTTCTTGAAGTCGGTTGCGGCTCTGGATTTTTTACGTTGCCCGCCGCCGAAATGATTGGCGAAAGCGGGCATCTCATTGCCATGGACCCGTTAATGGTCTTTGTCGATAGAGTTGCCGAGAAAGTAAGGGATGCGGGTCTCAGTAATGTCGAGGTGGTTAAACGGGACGCTTTGGAGACCAAGTTGGAATCGGCAAGTGTTGATTTGGCATTGTTGTTTGGCGTCCTGCCTTTTCCGACCTTGCCACTGGACCGACTCTTACCTGAAATGCACAGGGTTTTGAAAAAGGAGGGCACTTTGGCCGTGTGGTTGTGGCCCCCTCTGGTCCATTTCTGGGTGCCAAAGTCGATCCATCGATCCGGTTTGTTCACTAACTCAGGCAAGAAAAATGGGGTTTACACCTTCAAGCGTTCTCAGGGCTGAAGTCCGCTCCGGGCTACAGCGCCTTGGCCTGCTCGGCCCGGGCGGCCTCGGCCTCCGTCCAGTTGCCTTGCAGGCGGTGGACAATCAGGCGAACCAGGTACATGCCAAAGCGGGGGTTCTGGTAAAATAATTGCAGCATTCTCTCGTTGGCGAGTCGGTACAGGCGGACGTCGGTTTCGCACACGGCGGTGCAGGTTCGGGCGTTGTCCGGTGTGAAGGCGGCAATTTCACCCAAGACATCGCCGGGGCCGCAATTGGTGCTGATTTCATCCAGTCTGACGGTACCATCGCTGATCAGGATCATACTGTCGGGGACATCGCCCTTACGGAACAGGACGTCACCGGCCTGGTGGGTTTTTTCCGACATATAAGGAATTAAGGCATTGAGGGTCCCGTCACCGGTGCTCGCCGCCTGGATTTCACGGATCAATTTGCGGGACTGGATCAACCGCAGTGTGTTCATCGGTAACAGCACGGCGTGCAGCACCAAGGTGGGATAACTGGACGCCAGAAATCCGAAAGCCAGGAAGCCAACGTTGCCGCCGATGGCCCCCAGGCGCAGCGGGATCATGGTGCGTCGGCTGAAGCCCCATATACTGACCATGCCGCCGGCGTAACCGATGGCATCGACCCAATTTATCCAGGAAAACAGGCCTTCCAGAGCGCACCCTCCTTAAAGCCTTACCCGCCCCAACTTGGCAGTCTGGTCCTCAACCGGTGCCGCCGTCAAATGCCGCGTCGCGCTGAGCCCATTCAAAACGTCATTTACGGACTTGATCCTGGGTCCAGCCCTACGTCAACGCCGTCCACACATGGCGGTATTTTTTGGCCCCTCAAGGTTTGGGCATGTCAGACCACTTGGCAGAGAACATGGGTGACTCGAATGCTGTCACTGAAATCGTCATTTTTTGGTAGATAGGGTTTCGCTTTTTTTACCTTAAGTGGAGTCCAAAACCGACGCTCCTCAAAAGAGCTTATTAGAGAATCAAAATCCTTCTCGACCCAACGATCATCACGCTGTGTGAACAAGATGTAACCATCTGGCCGAACAACACGGCACAGGTCAGCTAACAAACCTGCTGCATCTTCAATGTAGGTCATGACCCCCACACAGGCGGCGGCATCAAACGTATTGTCGGTTACTGGCAAAGGCGGGGCTTGTAGATCATGGCGCTGCAAGCGATCATACCCCCCCTGCTTTTCCGCTATTTCCACAGAGGCCGCCGAAATATCGATGCCTTCAATTCGGCAATCCAGGAGCCGGGACATGGCCTTGGCGAACATCCCCGTACCGCAGCCGACATCCAAAATTTCGTCGTTAGGCTTCAAATACTCATAAAGGGTTGCTGCGGCATCGTCTGGGGCCTGATAGTCCCATTTTTTCAAGGTCGCATCATAAGTCTCGGCCCATTCATCGTAATAGGCTGCAATAGCCGTCGAATTTGTGGAGCCGTCTTTCAAAGAATTGAAGCCATCCTTG